>DUGS01000052.1 GCA_013331265.1 Methanosarcina sp. | reverse complement strand
CCAGTATCTACTTCGGGAATACTGTAAAGGAGATTATAGACCCGTTTGTAAAAGACTTCTTCCTGGGTCTGATAAGCCCATGTTTCATGGACAAGCCGATATTGTTTCAGACCGTTTCCGTCCAGAATATGCAGCCTCGATAGCATAGAGTTAAAGTAACGTTTGGTAGGAAGATTCACATATCCGTTACTTGTCCAGTGAGGCTGAAAATATCCTTCAGTATCAAGAGTCCAGGCAGATATTGACGGCATAAATCCTATAGCCATCATCTCATCAGAAACAATGTAACGAGCTCCTGCTTTATCCGGGTCAGGGTGAACAGCTTCCAACACTGCAGTTGCTTCTTCTTCGGACGGGGCAGTTAAAAAAGTTGCAGCCCCGGGCATATTTGTTTCGTTGATACTTCCTCTACGGCCGCCTATTCCAGCCTGGAATGGATTTGCATTTGGCATACGGTGGCCAATTGTTTCGATATAATGCCCGTAGTCCCACCATGACATTACCCCGTATGCAGTATCCGGATACTGGAAAAGCTCTCCGTTTTTGGGAGCTTCATAGATGGCATTATAATCCATTCCCGGGTCAGGGGTATAGGATTTAAGCCACAGACAAGCTTCTATCCATGTATTATCGGGATCACTTGAACCAGTTGATTGCGCCAGTGCGGCTCCGTATACCGGATAGATAAGAGCAAATGTGATAGCCAGAATAACAATAATCTGCTCTATTCTGACAAACTTCAAGAAACCCGGCAAATCTGCAAGAGATTTCACATTCGTGTTAAACTTCTCATCGAGCTGGCTCCATTTTACCTTTTCAAGCAGCAATCCTCCTACATAAGCACTGAGAATTGCTACATTTATAGAGTAATAATACGCAAAACGGTTCTGGCCGTAAATTGCAAAGAGCATAAAAATACTCCAGATCAGAACCAGTACTTCTTCAGGTTTCGGTTTTCGGAATATGCTCACGAGAAGAATAACCATTCCAAGTAATGAGGCAAAAAAACCGGAGGCTGTAAAGTTATTAAAGGCTCTTGCTAGAGTGAAAACACCACCATAATAAAACATAGAGCTAACTTCACCGATTGTAGAGGGTCCACCCGTGTGAACTCGAAACACGGCACTTGGAGCGTTTAAGAGAAGTGAATAAATGGAGGGTGAAACAATTTTTGTTGCAAGCAGTCCCAGAACTCCGATTCCGAGTATTGCCAGAGGATAGTAGTACGTTTTCAGGTTTCTCTTTTTAAATTCTCTTTCAATAAAACTCAAAGCTGCAAACCCTGTCATTACTCCAAGAGCAGTTGCAACATGGAACCATGTATAATAGTACATTGAAAAACCCAGATCAGGGTGGACAAACGGGAGTATAAGTATTGCACTTACCAGAAATGTGGTTATACCAGTAAACCCAAGGTAATCACTTGACTCACCACGGAAATTATCAAGGACATACTGGATTATGGCATAAACCAGAGTAACCAGTAAGAAAAGAGAAGCTCCAGGCCATGAAAGCTGATAAGCAGAATACATGACACCGGCAATAACGGAATAAATCAGCGGCTCTTTAATGACAGCTACATTTTTATTAAATACATCTTCAAAACGAAGTTCTTTTTTCTTTGCAGTAATTATTGCCAGCATGAAAAACATCATGAAGAAAGTACTGAACAAAGATTCAGCCACATGATGGTCTGTAAAACCGATCAGTGAACGTTGTAAAAACTGCCCGGGTGCAAAAGCAATTAAAATTGCAGCAAGTATGCCTGTTTTACGGCCTCCGAGATATTTGCCGATGTAATAAACAGGGATAACTGTAAAGGCTCCTAAAACTGCAGGGAAATAAGCTCCTATGGTATTAATCAGGTCCTGACTTGGATTACCCAGTCCCAGAACAAGAGATGTTATGGCCATCATCTGGTCAAAAAGAGGACCAAAATGGATATAGCTTCCATAAGGATAGTTAGTCATAGGGTTGAAAAACATCCTGTTAGGGTAGTTTTCAAGAAGGACATTTAAAGTCCGCATATGGTACCAGGCATCATTGCTCATGAACTTTACAAACCCATTGGATAAAAACACAGAATCATAAGGACGTGTTCTGATCCAGAAGGCCATAAAACCAATTATCGCAACTGCCAGAGTGTAAGGCAAGCTGGATTTTATTTTAGACTTAAACTTTGATACAGGATGATTCTCAGAATTCATAGTAGTTCCCTTTGAGAAGTAAATTTTTGCAATCAAATATATAATTTATGTGAAAATAAAGGAAAACAGATTGTATTAATTCAATCTAGATGTTTATAATTATATCCCAGTTCTGGTCTTATTACATAACTCTTTTTATCCCCACTAAGAGGGCAGCTTTCAGGATAGAAAAGATAGTTTTCAAGAAGAACATTTAAAGTCCGCATATGGTACCAGGGACTGTTGCCCCCAAACCTTACAAACCCACTGGCTAAAAATAAATAATCAAAGAGACGTATTCTAATCCATGTGAATACAAAACCAATTACCGCAACTGCCAGAGTATAACGCATGCTGGATTTTATTTTTGACTTGAACGCTGGTGCAGGATGATCCTGATAAATCATAAAAATCCCTTTCATGAGGTACATTTTACGATAGATAAATAATTCTCCATAAATATATAATTTGTGCGAGATATAAACACAATGAATTTAAATGTAATATGACTCGGATTTACTTTTTACAAAATTTTAATGCTTTCGCGGTAAAACTGGTTCAAATGGCTTCCTGAACTGATTTACCTAAATTGCAGGAACAAAAATAGTCCCTTTATAGTGGATAATAGTGATTATTATTTTTTTCAAACAGCCTTTCTCAAAGACAATAACGCGTTTTGCAAAATATCTGCGGTATGCACAATTACATTTTGAGAAAACCGATACTTTAAAATAATTTTTTTAATAGTATATTAAAGTAGCGGATAGGTAAAAGGCATAAAAGGTAAATCTTTTATAAAAAAGTGACTGGATCCTTCGAAAAATTCCAGAGTAATAGAGTCACAAAAAGGAAAAAGAAAAAGTAAAAACTCAGTATAGATCCAGACTGTATGCTTCAGACTGGCTCAGACCTTTACCTCTTCTCCTTTTAATACTGCTTCTTCACTTACCCTTACTTCTTTGGTCGTATCTCCATAGCTTACGACATAAGCACCTGCCGGGGCAGTATCGAACTGGGTTTCCCCTGGGATAGGACCTTCGGTTGAATAAGGAACAGTAAACTCATACTTGCCCTCAGAGTCAGAAGTTATAGACTGAGAATACTCAAAGGTTCTTCCCTGACCTGTTAAAATTGTAGTGTTTATGTTAATGGTCTCGTTAGGGGAAGCTGTTCCTGTAATCTTTGCGCCTTTGACATATTCGAAAATCTTGACGTAGCCAGTA
>DUGS01000202.1:47499-48160 GCA_013331265.1 Methanosarcina sp. | reverse complement strand
AGTTAACAAAAAAAGCACCATAATTCGTTTTGTACCTCAAAAATCACACCTATACCCAAAAAATCAGTCCTTCACCCAAAAAACATCCCCTTTACCTTAAAAATAACTGTTTTTGTGGGATCTTATGGGCAAGCACATTATCTACTGCTGCTTACTATTTTTCCCGTTTTTCATTTCCTTAATATTCATACGCTTCGCAAAAAATACCCCTCAAACCCAGCAAATAGCGGTTTTTGGCCGATTTTATAGGCAAAGCGAACTTAAACGAAAGATATAAATACGAAGAGTCCTAACTAAAGGATAGTAACTGAGAGATAATACAACCAGATAGTAACCAGAAAATACTAACAGTAAGGCAAGACTATCAGTTACCCTCTCAAAGACCTGTAAACAAGATCTGCGAACAGACAGAAGGTGAACCTGTACCACCTTAAAAACGGATTATTTCCCTTCACGAAAGCGGATGAGAGCCTGAAACTCTCATCTATTTTACCTGTAAGCCATGGCAGAAAAAAAATCATCACTCTCAAATCTCCTCCCGTATAAGGTTTCCATGTCTTTCAGGCAGCTTCCTGTGAAGAAAGGAAATAAACTGTTCCACACCTCCAGAGAATTACAGATCGGATAAAAAACACCAACTAAACTAAAAAACACCAACCAA
>DUGS01000202.1:36517-47314 GCA_013331265.1 Methanosarcina sp. | reverse complement strand
AAACTAAAAAACACCAACCAACCTAAACCAACAAAAAATTAAGTAAAAACAGGAAATCCGAAAAAAGACCGGAAGAACCGGGATCAGAGGATTTTCTAAATAAGACTAAGGAGGAATTTGTACATGAAACTACCAATAAAGAGAACATCCCGTGACGTGTACAGCTGGGACCCGTTTGATGAGATAAGAAGGATGCAGGAATATATGGAACAGATGCTAAGGACATTCCCTGCACTTGATAACAGGTACGTAAGTGAGACATTAGAACCTCTGACTGATGTTGCGGAAGAAGATAATAAAGTAATTGTTACAACTGACCTGCCTGGCATTGACAAAGAAAATGTCGAGCTGAACCTGAAGGACAACATCCTTGTGATCAGCGCAGGGAAAGGAAAAGAAGAGGAGACAAAAAATGAAGGCTATCTCAGAAAAGAGAGGTCTTTCATGCGCTACTACCGTGAAATTTCTCTTCCGGAAGGCGTAACAGAAGAAGGGGCAACTGCCCAGCTCAAAAACGGCGTCTTAACAGTCACTCTGCCAAAAACGAAATCCGTAACCGGAAGCAGAATTCAGATTGAATAAACCCTTCAGACTAAATAAACCGATAAAACGGATTAATGTCAGACTGCCATATCTTGAAGTTAACCTGAAAAACAGAAAAGGTTACCTCCCCTATCAAAAAAATCCTGAAAAGAACCTGCAAACAGACTGATACAGCAAGTCAGGGCTCATATGAGCCTGCAGGTTCTTTTTAAGAGATTATTCAAAGAAGATATATTCAAAGTTTAGAATTTCTCTTCTATGACTTCTCCCTCAGGCTTCTTTTCCTTGAAGATCTGCCCCTCAAAACAGTAAACCTCTGCTCCTTTAAGCCAGGCATCCGGAGAAAGGCCGGCTTTCATGCAGGTATGGCTCAGAAAATCAATAGAATCCATGTTATTTTCAGGAGCGACCTGCGGAAGCAGCAGTCCCTGGCAGTAGCCCTGTTTTACGATGAGCCCGTGTTTGCCAATCTCCACCTTATCCGGAAGGTCTTTTGGAGAAGCATTGATTTTTTCAGGTTGAGTCAGTATTGTAACCTCAACAATTATGCTTTTTAGCTCCTCTTCCTCAACAGGCGGAAAACGCGGGTCGCGGGTTGCCGCAGATATTGCGGAATCCATAATTGCTTCTTCAAGAGTTGAGTCAGGGTAAGGATGCCCAATACAGCCTCTCAGGAGTCCGTCTTCGGTTAATGTGACAAAAACACCCCTATATTCCCCAAAGACTGGAGGAATATCAATACCCAGTTCCTGAGATTCAGGGATCTTCCCCTCCGATAAAAACGCTTCAATCGTTTTTCTTGCAAGCTTGACTGCAGCCCTGCCTTCTGTTTCTGTAAGCATGCTTGAACCAACACCTGTAAACTGTATTTAACCCGTTAATCGTATCTTTAAGATGTAAGTACCAGCCCCACATTATCAGCCACATTATCAGCCACTGTCAGATGACGGTATGCCTGTAAGCTGGTATAACAGTATGTTTATTGAAGCTGGTTAAAGTATATTTCTGGCATTGCCGGAACTTGCAGGAAACAGACCTTAAAGTTTTTTAGCTTCCTGATATTTATTGCAGGCTGCCTTAAGAGCCTCAACTCCGGGCAACTTTTCTCCTGCAAGGTAATCAATACAGGCTCCTCCACCTGTGCTGATGTGTGAAAAGCGGTGTTCCAGCCCGAGGTGTGCGACTTCGACTGAGATATGCCCACCGCCGACGATAGAGAATTCGGATTTAATAGCAGCTTTTATAATTTCATGAGTACCAAGGGCAAAATCATCCATCTCGGAAACCCCTGCAGGGCCATTCAGGACAACGGTTTTGGCGTTCTGGATTTCATTGGTGTAGTCCACAATAGTTTCGAGCCCTATATCATTAATTGGCAGAGAATTGGAATTAAGATCGGAAATACGAACTTCGACGCGTTTTTTGTTGTCATTTAAAGCTACGTCCTTCGGAAGACCAATTTTGCCGTTAAACTTCGCAAGTAAACCTCCTGCCCTTTCGATCTGGTCTTCGTAGCCCTGGGATTTTATGAAATCCATATTGGCTTTTCCGATGTCTACTCCAGAGGCGGCAAGAGCAACGCTTGCAACTACCCCTGTAAGAAGCACTCTGTCAGCTCCGCCATTTGCGAGGACATTTTCGGTTACTCTAAGGGAGTCATCCACCTTTGCCCCGCCCAGCACAAAAATACATGGCCTTTCTCCTCCTTTAACTGCCCTGTCCAGGGAAGTAAGTTCTTTTTCCATTACTCTGCCAGCTCCGGAAGGAAGAACTTCGGTAAAGCCTACAACAGAAAGGTGGGATCTGTGGGATACTGCAAATGCGTCATTGAGAAAAATATCGACAAAAGGTGACAGCTTTTTAACCATATAGGTATTAGCCTGTTCGGCTGGCGTCCTTTCAAGGCTTTCTTCAGAATAGAACCTGACATTTTCGAGCACAATGACGTCCCCATCTTCCATAGAAGCAATCTGGGTTTTTGCAAAAGTCCCGAAGATGTCATCCACATAAGTAACTTGCCTGCCCAGATACCTGGACAGCAGATGGGCATGAGGTTTCATCGTAGTGAAATCTTTTTTCCCGGGCCTGCTCTGGTGCGCAAGCACAACAACTTTTGCATCCTCCAGGTCTTTAAGAGTCGCAATATGACTCCTGATCCTCATATCATCCAGAATGTGACCCTGGGTGTCCATAGGAGAGTTCATATCGACTCTTAAAAGAATCGTCTTTCCGCATATGTCAAAGTCATCTATTGTAAGAAAGTTTCTGGAAGTCATTACCCTCAGCACACCTTTGTAAATAAAATTTTATATATTTTAGAGAATAAAATTCAGTCAATAAAATTTTAGAGAATCTTATTCTTTCAATGTTGGTTATCTTTATCATAGTATTGGTTATCTTTGTCATGGAATTTTTTCCTTAAATAAGTTTGTCCCTGTCTATACTTCAAGATATGGATTTCTATTTTTATATGATAAATAAGAAAAAAGACAATAAATACAGGAAAAAAGCCAACTAATACCAGAGGAAAAGGCAGCTAACGCCGGAAGAAATAAGATACTGATTAAGTATCAGTTTCAGGAAAAAAACTGTATTCTCAGGACATAGGAAAAAACGAAGGAGCTAAAAATTATGCCAGCAGAGGAAGAAGACTGTGGAAATTTTGAAGAGCGAGTTCGAAAACTGGTGGAAGCCGGATATGAAGCTATTGGCAGCGAAATAATCGCCTGTACACGATGCCAGCTCCATAAAAGTGCAATCAAAAGAGTGATAGGAAAGGGGTCCTGCAACCCGAGAGTGCTCTTCATAGGAGAAGCACCTGGGAAAAATGAAAATGAAACAGGAATTCCATTCTGCGGAAGGGCGGGAAAAAAGCTGGATAAAATGATAGAATACATGGGGCTTACTGAAAAGGACTGGACGGTGGTAAATACGGTCAAATGCCGCCCTCCGGAAAATAGAAACCCAAAGGCGAGTGAAATCGACTGCTGTAAACCCTTCCTTGTTGCCCAGATAACCCTGCTCGACCCGAAAATCATAATCCTCCTCGGCAACACAGCCGAAAAGTCCTACTGTCCTGAAAAAAAACTGGAATGGGGAGTGCCTGTGGAACACGAAGGAAGAACTATCCTGAAACTTTATCACCCCGCAGCACTGATTTACACGGCTTCAAAGACCGAGACTCAGTGGGCTTTTATTGATAAAAACAGGAACTTATGGGAATAAAAAGGAACATAGAAGAATAAAAACTTCCTGAGTGATAATTAGTAGTTGGGCGTCAGAAAACTTAGGTGTCATTTTTAAATTCATAAATTATAAATAAAACGATCCAGCTATTATTATTTGGAATTTTTATATAATACTTGAGGAGGGTAATATGTCAATGGTGAAAATGTCACCTGACGTTTTTTCATGTTCAGATGACCAGGGAAACTTGGACATTGAAATTGACATTCCGGGAGTCAAGAAAGAGAACATCGAATTGAAGATGGTTGAGGACGGCTTTTTCATAAGAGCAAAAAGAGAAGAGACCGGAGTTGAATACGCAGGAACTTATGCTTTCTGCTGCGGGGTTGTCCCTGAGAAAGCTGTTGCAAAGTACCTTAACGGCAAACTGTATGTGACAGTACCTTACAGGGAAGCCGTAGAAACCGTGGATGTTAAGATTCAGTGAAAACCTGAATCTTAATAAGGCTAAAATCCGGTACTGGATTTTTGAAGCGATATAGTTCGGGAAGACTGATACGACGGGGGGAAGATGTATCCAGTAATTGACTATAACAAGTGCACCGGAGCTCTTGCTTGCTACGAAGTTTGTCCAGCTGAAGTTTTTGATATTGAAGTTCTCGATGAAGTAAAAAAGGCAGTAGTAGCCAGCAAGGAAGATTGCATAGAGTGCGAACAGTGTGTTGAAGCCTGTCCTGAAGAAGCTATCGAACTTGTTGAGGGCTGAATAATATCCAAAAAAAAGGTGGTGAAACGAGTGTATCCCAGAATTGACTACGATAAATGTGTAGGTTCACTCGAGTGCTATGATGTCTGCCCTGCTGATGTGTTTGACGCGGAAGAGACAGAAGAAGGAAAAAGGGCAGTAGTTTCACGTCCTGATGACTGTCTCGAATGCGAGCAGTGTGTAGAGGTCTGCCCGACCGACGCAATAGAGCTGGTAGATTAAACAGGCCTGAAGAAATACGACCTGATTAAAACTGCTCCATACCATGTGCTCGCAGGAGCCCGCTTCTCATAATAACCATGACCCTTGTGAAAGTTTCAATCATGGTCATGGGCTTCCTTGACAGGGAAAAGAACAGCATAGCGGGTATAGGCTGAGAAAGCTTCCGGATTATTGTGCTTTTTATCGGAGTATACGGGTTTATCATTTTTTTCTGACCACTCGGCAAATGGAATTTCTCTTCCCGGAAGGCTTTCCCGACAATTTACCAGTGTTTTTTCCAGAGTGTCCAGGACAAAAGGATTGCCGTCTCTGTTTGCCCTGGGCACCAGTAAAACCGGCTGCTCCGCAGGGGCATAGATTTTTACTTCACGACCTTTACAACTCCATTTTATCTGCACGACCTTTATCAGACCAGCTTTTTCCAGTACTTCAAGGTTATATGTCAATGTATTCAGGCGAATCCCAAGTACGGATGCAAGTTCACCTGCAGACATTTGTTTTTTCTGAAGCTGTTTAAGGATTTGCATTGGAAGAGCCCTTGAAAGAGTCCTTGCAAGCAAAGGCACCTCATCCGGAAGCGAAAGGACAAACACAGGAACCAGATCCTCAGTTATCTCCAAATCTTTCAACCTCCTTTCCGGTTCCTGGAAGTAAAGAACTCAAAAACATTATCTCTTTTCCTCTGGACAGATATTTGTATCTTTTTCAATTTAAAATATTTCTTTGCTTTTTATCGTAACATACTTTAAGAAATTCCAGTACCAGGAAGTGGGCGATCCTGCATTTTTGTCAGTAAACTTAACCTGTCCCTTTTCAGGAGAAGGGGATGCAGGAGAATCGGATATGAGAGCATCATCGTCAAGTGAAGCGTGATCCGCAACTGAGGTGTTATCAGAAGACGAAGCGTTTTCAAAAACAAGACTTCCTAAATTAGATTCATCGACCCCGTTGATGATTTCTTTTAGTGTAAACTCTCCTAATTTATCTCCTATATTGAGGGTCCTGGCATTTGCATAATCAATAAGCCAGATACCATCAATCCAAACGATGCTGGATTCTGCGCCCACGAACAACTGTTTGACATGGACTTTCATGACAACAACATTGCTTTCGCCCTGAACGTCGTCAAGGATAACAGTCCATGTCTTGTTATCATCAGTATCGATAGAAACAGTTTTATTTGCAACATGCTGTCCGCTCCTGGTAAGTTCAAGCCATACATTCTCACCTTCAATATCTATCTCCCTGACATCAAGAGTGTAACCATTGCCAAGGTCGACATTTTCGCCGGGTTTGAGAGTGTGCGTTTCATTACTGTCAAGGATCAAACTGGCAAGCTTGTTAACATGCGCGTCCCAGATATCATCATCCCTGGAGAACAGCGGGACATATTTTTCTTCAAATAAATCAATTACCGGATACTGTTCATTTGACCAGCTATCTAATTCATAATTGGTCCCAACAACATTACAAGTAGTGGTTCCATTGCTAACATTATCTGCTACACTTGCAGTGCCTGATGCAACTGCAATTAAGACAGCAAGAGCAGCCAGTGAAACTACTGTATATATCTTCATTTTGTTCTTTCCTCCGTATGTGTATAATTTCCGAAATGTTTTTGGCATTTTATGGGATTTTCAAAAATCTAGCATAGCTTACGCTAACAGTTGACTGTTATCGATCAAAAACCTGGAAATTTTAAGGTATCTCTCCAGGGCCCCAAACTTTTGGAATTATTGCTAGATTAATAAAAATGTGAAGAAATCAAGAAGTAGAGTAGACATTAACCTTCTCACCTCTCTCTATTTTTTTGAGTAACTCCTCTGCAGTGGTCCTCACATTCCAATATTCTTCCATATCCGTGCTGACCCGGCGCAAACCTTCAATAGCTTCGGGGCCTCCAAGTTCCCCTAGAGCACGGACCTCCGCAACCCGAACCTCCCTTTCTCTTTCAGTCTCCAGAGCTTTGAGGAGAGGTTCTACGGCTCTCTGATCTCCAAGTTTTCCCAGACCGTCTGCAGCACATTGCCTTACTCTATAATTTTCATCCCCAAGGGAAGAGATTAAAGGATCAATTGCTCCGGGATCTCCAGTTTCAACGAGGGCAGCTACAACCTCCATTCTCACCTGCCATTTCTCGTATTCAAGAAGTGGAGTAAGAGAATCCACAGCCTCAGGGTCTCCAATTTTTCCCAGAGCTGTAACGGCCGCAATCTGGAGGTTCTGGTTATTATCTTGAAGGAGCTCCTCAAGGTAGGGGATCGAATCTTTGCTCTTAATCTTCCCAAGAGAGCGAACAGCGACTTCCTGTACCTCGGGCTCGCTGTCCCCAAGAGCATCAATAAGAGGTAGCTCTGTTTGGGCAGCTTCCTCTGGCTCTATAAAAAAGCCCAGGGCAAAAGCGGCTTCCTTTCTTACCTCTGGAACCTTATCATTCAGCATTTCAATTAAGTAAGGGATAGCTATAGGGTCGTGGATCTGCCTTAGGGCACAAATGCTATTTATACGGACATTCGAGTCCCTGCTGTCCAGCAGTCCAAGGAGTTTTTCAACAGCTTCTTTACCTCCTAAGTTTCCCACAGCATTTGCCGCAGAATCCCCGAGTTCCCTGTCACCAAACAGATCTATAAGAGGGACAGCAGCTTTTTGGTCTCCTATGGCTCCCAAAGCAAATACGACTTTACTGCGCACTTCATCATTGTCATAATCAAGAAGCTCAATAAGCGGGTCTACAGCTTCCGGAGCTTTCAGCTCACCGAGAGCCTCAGCCGAATTCATACGGACTTCAGGCTCAGGGTCTTCAAGAGCCTCAATAAGAGCTTTTGAAGCCCCTGGTTCTCTTATCCTTCCAAGAGAAAAGGCAGCAAGGCTGCGTGCCTGCGGGTCATCGTCTTTTAAAGCCTTTATTAAGGAGTCCACTGAAGGTTCACCTATATCGATAAGTGCATAAGCCGAAGCATAACTTATATTCTGGTCTTCATTTGCGAGGTTCCGGACCAGTTTATCTACCCTGGCCTCGAGAGGGTCCTGGCCAAGGCAGCCTGCACAGATTCCGGAAAACAAAAACAAGAGTAGCAAAATTTTTGCATGTCTGCTGTTGAAAAGTTCAGGTTGCTTTATCATACGCATCACCTTCTCTTTTCCTCGGAAGGAAGGAACAGCTCAGCAGAAACCGCCCGATCCTGCCACGTAGAAGTTACATTAACCCGGAAACGGTCATCACTTCCACCAATCACCACATTTTTAACGGGCATATAGGACTCTCCGGAAGGCTCTCCATGTGCGATTTCCACAACTGCATAGGGATAATCCGGCCAGGTCCACAGAGGAGTTTTATCATACTCCCTCACACCATAAAGCTCGGAAGATGTAAACACCGTCTCCCCCGTCCTCTCATCTATCACTGTCAGGTTCGTGGATACATTATCTTCAGAGCCTGATCCTTTGTTGATAAGGTAGCCGTAGATTCTGTAAACATCAGAAGTATTCCTGCTCTCCATTTCATATTCCAGCTTCAGGGAGAGATTTTCAGGAACTTCGGGAGGAGGAATCTTTACCAGATATGTGCCTTCATCAAGAGTCCTGCTATTCTCCACAACCTTCACCTTTACAGGATATTTTCCGGGAAGAGCATACCCTATCCATACGCTGGCCGAGTTATTTCCAGGTTGAAGACAAATCGGTTTCTCAAGAGAAACGAATTCAGCACTCCATAGATCTCCGGAATTGCCGGGAATGAGCAGGCCAGAGTTATGGTGAGACACTCCATCACTGTCAACAAAAGTATTCTCAACCTCAAGCCATACGTTCACAGGCTTTGAACCATTGTTCTGAAGCACTATATCCAGCTGTCCTGGCTCCCTTACCCCGATGGATGAAGCGTTCATAGCTGCAATATGCACATCAGCCGAATTTTCATAATACCATAAACCCCCAAGAGCCAGGACCAATAAGGCAACAGAAACATAAATCAAGGTACTTTTCTTCATATTACTCCTCCATTTCCGCATCCTTCATTCCAGCATCCTTCATTCCAGCATTGTATTGAAGATCAGCAGCAATCGAAATGCAGTTGGTAAGCCCGTATTTTTTCTTTGTAATTATGCCCCTTTTTTCCAGGCTCATAAGAACCCGGGAAACTTTGGCTTTGGAAAAATCAAGGGAATTCACGAGCTCATTCTGGAGAATTCTCCCTCCCTTTGCTGCGATCAGTTCAACAGCTTTCCTTTCATCTCCTTCAAGGGCTCTCAAAAGAACATCCGTTGGATCAATCTTAATTCTTAAAGGTCGAAATTCCCCGACAGGGGCATTCTCAGAAAAGAACTCAGATTTTTTTTCGGGAGCCTCAAATTCCCTCTCCGGAACTTCCTCTGCTGCAAAATTGAGAGCTTTTACCTGAGATGCAGAACTCGTTACGGAAAAAACAGGGTCCTGAATCCCTGAAGACCGCAGAACCTGAGCCAGAGCTAACCCTCCCATAAACCCTGAAAAAAGAAGAATATAAGCTTCTTTTACTGTATACACATAAGGAATATCCACAACTTTGAATGTGTCTCCTTCAAGCTGGATCACCACGGGTGAGTCTTCAAGAAGAAGGTCAATGGCGACAATGCTTGATAGAAGCAAGATACCAACAGCCAGCACGAATCTTTTTCGTTCCTGGATCGTACTACCACCTCATTTACTACCCTTATTATGTGCGAAACAAATGTTATATTTTTAGTTTGACCTGAACCCAAGACGTCTCAGAATTCTGAAACCACCGGCAGCTGATGCCGAAAAGTATTTTGGGCAGGAAGATCGAAAAATAAGAAGAACTTCCCCAAGTGGGACGAAAAATAAATCTTGGCAGTGGATAAATCGGACAGGCAAACATGCAAGCAAATTGGTGTAGCAAATAAACAGGCAGATTATGGAGGGGTTAAGAAGAAAATAAAGAGAAAAAAGACCAGTCAAAAAAAAAAGTAATCAATTCGGTTACTTCCTTTTCAAACTACCAATTTTTCGTCAAACTATCAATTATTATAAAATATCAGTTTTTCTTCAAAGTAAGTCTCATATCCACAGCAAGAGCGCCCTTCCCTTCTTCAAAGACCATCATGGGATTGATCTCAAATTCCTCAATTTGCGGAAAGTCACATACGAGCCTTGAGACCTCCAAAATAGTATCGACCAGAGCACCAATATCTGAAGGTTTTGCGCCCCGGACTCCGGCAAGTAGCGGGTAGGTTTTGATCCCTGTAATCATCTCCCTTGCTTCCTTTTCATTCACAGGGGCAATGGCAAACCTTACATCCTTGAGTACTTCCACATAAACCCCACCAAGCCCGAACATCAACATGGGCCCAAAAGTAGGGTCGCGGATCATCCCGATAATTACTTCTTTACCGCCCGAGAGCATCTCCTGCATCTGGACACCTTCAAGGACCGCATCCGGTATTTTCCTGGGGATGCTTTCCATCATTTCCCGGTAGGCAGCCCTCACATCGCCTCCATTCTGCAGAGAAAGCCTGATCCCTCCAACATCCGATTTATGGGAAATCTGTGGAGAGATAACCTTCATCACCAGTGGATAACCTATCTCCTCTGCAGCTCTGAAGGCTTCGTCTTCAGTCTTTGCAAACACAGTTTTCACTACTGGAATACCATAAGCTTTCAGGATGCCGAAAGATTCAAGGCCCAGAGTATACCGCTCAGAGGTTCGTGCAGCGTCAAGAATTTCAGCCGCCAAATCCCTTGAACCCGATTCTGGAATGGCCAGGTCTACCTGCTTCATAATAATATGATACCCTCAGAACAGTTATTCTTTAAGAGAACTAATTTAATGAATAAGTTAAAAAATATGGACATTATCCCAGGCTGAAAAGGATATTTCTACGTTATGAAAAGAAAGGTGATGAAATAATCGGTTTGATGCAGCGAATTGCATTTTACGGATTAAAAAATCTGTACATCGTCCATCTAAACGAAGCTCACTTCAAAAATCCATAAACTGCCCTCTTGAGCAAAGTTTACTGCTAAAAACAATGAATTAGTCCTCTTGAGCGAAGCTCATTGTTATAATCTATAAATTAGTCTGC
>DUGS01000202.1:5753-36366 GCA_013331265.1 Methanosarcina sp. | reverse complement strand
TAAATTAGTCTGCTTGAGCGAGCGAAGCGAGTGAAACGGACCGCGTACTCCCGAGGCGCAATTCGGGAAGCGAAACTCGGGGTGAAAAAAGATAATAAAAGGCAAAGGAAAAATTCCTTTACCATCAGATAGGTACTGAGCTGCGCAGCTTTACTTCGGTCTCACAGATTTCTTTTGTTTCCCTTGCAATGGCAAGTTCTTCATTGGTCGGGATGACAAGAACCCTGACTTTTGAATCAGGAGTGCTTATATCGATTTCCTGGCCTCTGATCTTGTTCTTCTCTTCATCGATCTTCATGCCAAGATTATCAAGGCCGGCAAGAATTCTCTTTCTGATACTTGCGCTGTTTTCTCCGATACCTGCAGTAAAGACTATTGCATCTGCACCATTGAGCACGGCTAAATACTCACCAATGACCTTCTTGACCTTATATGCAAAAATCTCAAGGGCAAGTTCTGCTCTCTGGTTACCCTGCGAAGCTGCTTCATCTAGGTCTCTGAAGTCGTTGCTGAGCCCGGAAACTCCAAGCACACCGGACTTCTTGTTCATGAGGGTATCGACTTCCCGGGTTGTAAGGCCTTCCTTTTCCATAATGAAAGGAACTACTGCTGGATCAATCCAACCGCACCTGGTACCCATTGCAACACCTTCAAGTGGGGTAAAGCCCATACTGGTCTCAACCGATTTCCCGCCTCTCACTGCTGTAATACTTGAACCGTTTCCAAGGTGGCAGGTGATAATCTTGGTGTCTTCTTCAGGCTTCCCCAGCATAACGGCAGCTCTTCCTGCAACATACTTGTGTGAAGTCCCGTGGAAACCGTATTTTCTGATCCCATACTTCTCGTACAGAGCGTACGGAAGAGCATACATGTAGGCATATGCAGGCATGGTCTGATGGAATGCGGTGTCAAAAACAATAACCATAGGTGTTCCAGGCATGATCTCTTCACAGGCTGAAATTCCCATCATGTTTGGAGGGTTATGGAGAGGTGCCAGTTCAAAACAATCCTTAATAGCCTGTTCGACACCTTTATCATATAAAGCAGAAGTTGTGAACTTTTCCCCACCGTGCACAACCCTGTGCCCTACTGCATTGATTTCATCCATGCTTTTAATGACACCAAACTCCGAATCTGTAAGAGCCTGGACGACTTCTTCAAGGGCAACCTTATGGGTTGGGAGGTCGATCTGTTTTTCCAGCTTCTTGCCGTCAGATCTCTTCTGAGTGATGATCGAGTTGTCGATGCCTATCCTCTCACAAAGCCCTACTGCAAGAGCGGACTCAGTTGTCATATCAATTAATTGATATTTGAGAGAGGAACTCCCTGCGTTTATAACTAGTACTTTCATGTCTAAACCCCAGTTTATCCATTACTTTTCAATCAATTTAGAGCTTCCGGATAAATATTAATATATATGAAAGTTAATAAAACGCTTCGTAAACGTTTCCGATTATTTGTCCTGCGCTGCAGCCTGCACACAGGTAATTGCAACGGCACCGACGATATCTTCGTCACTGCAACCTCTGGACAGGTCGTTAATTGGCTTTGCCAGTCCCTGAGTAATAGGTCCATAGGCTTCGGCTTTCGCAAGTCTCTGAGCAATCTTATATGCAATATTCCCAGCATTCAGGTCAGGGAAGATAAAGACATTGGCTTTGCCTGCAACAGGACTTCCTGGAGCCTTTGAAGCTGCAACCTTGGGAACAATTGCGGCGTCTACCTGAAGTTCACCATCGATTGCGATATCAGGGGCGATTTCCTGTGCACGCTTTGTAGCAGCAATTGTAGCCTGTGTCAACGGGCTGTTGGCACTTCCCTTTGTGGAGTAGGAAAGCATTGCAACATATGGTGTGTCCTGTACCAGAAGTTCGAAGGTCTTTGCAGAAATGACGGCAATGTTTGCAACGTCTTCCACACTGGGCATTTCGACCATACCCGAGTCAGCAAACAGGAATGTCCCGTCGGACCCGTATTCGCAGTCAGGTACGGCAATAATGAAGAAAGCGGATGCAAGAGCTGCACCGGGAGCAGTCTTGACTATCTGGACGGCAGGTCTCAGGGTGTCTGAAGAAGAGTGTACAGCTCCTGATACTACTCCGTCTACTTCCCCGAGTTTTGCCATCATAACAGCGAAGTAAACGTAATCGCTCATAATTTCAGCTGCACTTTCAAGTGTGACGCCTTTGTGCTTTCTCAACTCATAGAAAGCGTTAATGTATTCATCTTTTCTCTCATAGGTTTTAGGATTTACAATTCTTGCCTTTGAGAGATCCAGATCTCCTGCAAGCGCCTTGATATCGGCTTCGTCACCGACAAGGACAACTTTTGCAATACCTCTTTCAAGGATCTTTGCAGCTGCCTGGAGGGTTCTTATATCTTCAGTTTCAGGTAAAGCGATTGTTTTGTTAAGCTTCTTTGCTCTCTCACTTATTTTTTCTAAGAATGTTACCAATCAACCAACCTCCTATATAATTAGAGTAATTTAATTAGCTGGGTCTTGATATATAAATTTACGTAAAAGGCATGGAAGGATATATAAAAATAATAAATATATATTTCGGAATCCAAGATATATATTCATATTAAATATTTATCCTAAAGTATATGAAGATTGAATGCAGTTACTGCTGAAATTTGTTATAACTCGAAAGATCTGTTATGAATATAAGTGATAAATAGATGTATAAAAGAATTCCGGAATGAAACAAATGAAAATACTGGGAATATCAGGCAGCCCGCGAAAGGGCCAGAACTGTGAGAAAATGATTGCAGCAGCTCTTGAAGTTGCAAAAGAAATGGGATTTGAAACAGACACGGTTTTTCTTTCTGCCTCGGAGGTCGCTCCCTGCAAAGCTTGCGGGGCTTGCAGAGAAAAAGAATGCTGTGTGATTGATGACAGTATGGAAGAGATTAATGAGAAAATGAGAGTAGCAGACGGTATAATCGTTGCATCCCCTGTATATATGGGAAATTATCCTGCCCAGCTCAAAGCTCTTTTTGATAGAAGTGTCCTGCTCCGCCGCAAAAACTTTGCACTAAAAAATAAAGTAGGGGCAGCTCTTTCAGTTGGAGGCTCAAGAAACGGAGGACAGGAAAAAACAATTCAAGCCATCCATGACTGGATGCACATTCACGGGATGATAGTGGTCGGAGACAATGCCCACTTCGGCGGAATAACATGGAACCCGGCAGAAGAAGATACAGTAGGGATGCAGACCGTTTCCGAAACCGCAAAGAAACTTTGTGATGTCCTGGAGCTTATTCAGAAAAATAGATAAACAACAGAGAATATATATTTGCTGAGTTGGGACCGAATAAAAATACGAATCTCTAAGAATTAAACCGGTTCAAAAACACAACAATGTCTTTTAGAAAGATACATTTAAATAAATGCTAAAAATCTTCTGGGCAGAAAATAATATTCAGGCAGAATAAATTCAAACCCCTGAGGATTTATTTTTTTCAAAAAAGGTTTGAAGCCTAAAAAAGTCCCCCAGAGGCGCGAACGTTTGGAAGTTAACCCCGAGTCCAGATTCAGATTCCGTAGTATAAAGGAACATCCAAAATTTACCGAATATATCACCCGGTTTGATACTGAAGTTACCAGGGTCAACTCGATTGCTATTTTAATAGGTCTCCTGACAGGACTTGTAATAGGAGTTTATGACCGTGCTCTCGAGTATAGTAATACTCTTTTTGGGATGCAGCAGGGATTTTCTTTACATGAATTCCCGCACTACTATGTAATATTCATACCTGCCCTCGGAGGACTGGCAGTAGGAGCAATCTCCCACTTTTTTATAAAAACGAAATACGGTGTAGGAGGGCTTATAGAAACTGTAACCCTCAGGGGTGCAAAGATTAAGCTTAAAGACGCCTTTCTTGAGGTTTTTACTTCAATAATCACCATCAGTTCGGGGGGTGCCCTCGGAAAGGAAGCCCCGGGAGTTGTTGCCGGAGCAGGGACAGGTGCTCTTGTTGGGAGAATCCTTAAGAGCCCGGAAAGACAGCTTCAGACACTTCTCGGCTGCGGGGCGGCGGGTGGAATTGCAGCAGCTTTCAGCACCCCGCTTGCAGGTGTGGTTTTTGTAGTGGAGGTAATTTACGGGGAACTTGAAACCAGGACTTTCATCCCTATAGTTATTTCTTCTGTCTTTGCAACCCTTGTCTCAAACACGCTTTTCGGAGTAAAAACTATCCAGGTCTCTTCCTTTCAACTGGTCAGTCCCTATAAAGAACTCGGGCTCTGCCTTGTTCTTGGGCTCCTTGCAGGGATCGTTTCTACAATCCTGATCCAGATACTTTATTATATACAGGACCTTTTTTCGAAAATGTCTCTCCATCCGGTTTTCAAGCCTGCACTCGGAGGGCTTGCAGTGGGTGTAATGGGTCTCTTTTATCCCAGGGTTCTCGGGATGGGATATGAAGTAATTACGGATGCCCTTAACAGCAATCTCGCCTTTAACCTCCTGGTGATCCTATTCTTCCTGAAGATCCTCACCTTTTCCCTTACCCTGGGTTCGGGAGGTTCGGGAGGAGTAATTGCACCCTCTCTTTTTATAGGTGCAATGTTAGGAGGAGCCTTCGGGACAGCTGCAAACCTTTTCTTTCCGGAAACGATAGCAGAGCCAGGAGCCTATGCCATGATCGGAATGGGGGCGGTTTTCGCCGGAACTGCACGGGCTCCCCTTACTGCTATCCTGATCCTTTTTGAGATGACCAGAGACTACAGTCTGATTCTTCCTCTCATGTTTTCCTGTGTTCTGAGCAACGTGATGTCAAATGCCCTGTACAGAGAGTCTATTTTCACTGAAGGGCTACGCAGAAAAGGGTTTAAGATCCGGAAAGGCAGGGAAGTGGACATCATGGAATCCATGCTTGTAAAAGATGCCATGGTTAAACATGTCCAGACAGTTTCAGAAGACAAGAATGTGGGAACACTTATCGCACTCATGCAAGCAAGCCGTCACGCCGGTTTTCCAGTCCTTGATTCAAAAGGCAAACTTTCAGGGATAGTGACACTTTCGGACCTCCGGAGCAAAGTAAAGTACGGAGAAGTTGACAAAAATATAGGGGATATCGCTACCCGCTCTGTAGAAGTCGCCTACCCCGATGAAACCCTTGAAGCCGTCCTCAAACGCCTTGGCTCAAAGCAAATAGGCAGGATACCTGTCGTGGACCGGCAGGATAAAACAAAGCTTCTTGGCCTTATTACCCGAAGCGACATTGTAAATTCATATAATAAGAAAGTGATCGAGAAAGTTCGGGACACAGAATGACTGCTTGCGCCGTAGAAATTAAAAAAATATAAGTAAGTAAACTAAAAAATTCCTCAAAAAAACGTGCTCCATTTATAATATAGCAATTATAAAAACCGATGGCCTATTGTTATACATTTGATGTTTCAAACACTGAATTTCAGTTTAAAATATTAGTTTGAAAAAAACCGGAGCCAGAAATATGGAAAGAAACCTCAGGAAAAACTTTCTAGATGCCCTCCACGGAAATCCAGTTGATAGAATCCCTGCCCTTTCTGTTACCCAGACAGGAACCGTAGAACTTATGGACATGACAGGTGCAGCCTGGCCGGAAGCCCACTCCGACCCTAAAAAAATGGTAGCTCTTGCCCTTGCAGGACATGAGATTGCGGGACTCGAAGCCGTACGTTACCCTTATTGTTTGACCGTGCTTGCCGAAATCATGGGCTGCAATGTGAGGATGGGTACAAAAGATATCCAGCCCTCGGTCCTGTCTCACCCTTTCTCAAAAGGACCCGAAAACCTCAGGATGCCTGAGAACCTGCTAGAAAAAGGAAGAATTCCCACCATTTTAAAAGCAACGGAAATCCTGAAAAACCTGACTGTAAATGAAACACAAAGTGAAGTTCCCTTAATTGCAGGCATGGAAGGTCCCCTGACAGTTTTTACCCACATTGCCGAAATTAAAAACTGCCTTATCTGGGCACTGAAAAAGCCTGACTGTTTTAATACGTTCATGGAAACCTGCACAGAACTCTGTATTGAGTATGCAAATGCAATCTTCGACCGTGGTGCAGATACCCTCTGCATGCCCGACGGCGGAATAGTCGGCTCTAGAATGATGCCTCCTTCAGTCCTTGAAGATTCGGTCAAACCCTTCTATAAACGCCTCTGCGAAAAGGTAAACGGACCTGTTATCCTGCATATCTGCGGTGATGTAGGAGATTCACTAAAAACTCTCTCGGAGTGCGGTTTTGAAGCCATTAGCATCGAAGAAAAAGTCAGCATGAAAGCCGCAAAAGAGGCTATTGGCGATAGGGCAAGGTTAATCGGAAACGTCTCCCCCTCAGGGACAATGCTCTTCGGGACCCCGGACGTTGTGAAAGCAGAAGCAAAAGAGTGCCTTTCCGCAGGTGTAGATATTCTTGCACCTGGCTGTGGAATCGCGCCGAGGACTCCGCTTGCAAATATAAGGGCGCTTGTGGAGGCTAGGGATGAGTGGTATGAGGAAAAGGATTGAAAAACGAGGGGCAGGTAAAAAGTAATGGGAAAAATAGAAGACCGGTTTCACAGGCATTCAAAGAGCTTAACTGATCTCCTGTCCAAAAACAATATACAGCCCAGTCCAAAAACAATAAACCGGCCGCTCAACTGCCTAACATCAGGGCGGCTGGAATAGCTGCGAGTATGACGTTTATTGCCAGGGGGATACCAACTGTGGCAAGTATCACTCTTTTCATTGACATCCTGTGTGCTTCGGAAAATCCTACAAAAAGGATATAGAAGGCATAATATGCGATAATTATCACGCCTATCACCAGGAGGATAACCGATATCATGTCAAACAGTCCTCCTGATAATCCTTTATTTTCTGCAACATAGAATATCAACATCAGTATACCAATTGCAGGAAGGATGACCAAAGAAGCTGACATGTAGTAGCAAAATACCCGCAGGGTTGCGTTAAAGTCACCGTTTGCACCGCATATCCTGAGCAGAATATGATATGTTAATGCATTCAGAGGAACAGAGATAGCCATAAAGAATAGAAAGATCACAAACAATCCTGCAGCCAGTAAAATGATGCGAGAAAGGTCAATTCCTGACAGATAATCAGCAAATGTTAGCATTATAATGGGTATGGACAGCAGTGATGCAATGAATGTTGTAAAAGCCATGAAAATCACAGGTCCTTTAAGACTTCCGGATACTGGCATCTCTTTGAAGAAGTTCCGAGGTTGCGTGAGGATATATTTTGTGGTATTGAACCATTCATTAAGATAAACTGAGATAAAAAATATTTTGGATCCCACCAATGCCTATTGAAATTTTTAAATCCTTATTATGTATTTGAAAGTCAGTGAAAACAAGTGCTAGCTACTAATTTAGTGCTGAGAAAATACAGGTTTTTATCCCTGTGCTCCTGCCATCATTAAATATTTGAAGATATCAATAATTAATGCAATACTGCAATATTAAATTTAGATTGTGTTAAAAGAGAGTTACATATTCCAAGTATAAAAATATTGTTTAAGAGATTAAATAAAATAGCATTTGCAAATAAAAGCAAAGACAATTTTAATTGAACTTGTCCTGAAACTCAAAAATACTTCTCTAAATACAGAATTAAAAACGGTAAAAGCCTGAAAGGACTCAAAAAAAGCCGAATTTGACCCTAAATGAAAAAGTTTTTTACACGTTCGTTTTATCGTGTTACTAATTTTCAAATTTCTTCTTTCTTCTCTTTCTTTTTGGGTAGGGCCGCCAGGCAAGCTGGCGGGATTTCAGATACAATGAGAATTTAAAAACCCTTTTTGGATAAGAAGATATTTTTCGGACCCGTGAAACGTTACTCACTATACCTAACCGTTCTTGTCCCTCCCGAATTGCGCCTCGGAAGTACACAGTCCTTTTCGCCCCGAATTGCGACTCGGGAGTACACGGTCCTTTCGCTTCGCTCAAGAAGACTAATTTATGGTGAGTAGTAGTGAACTTCTCTCAAGCTGACTAAGTTACAAATATTTCTGTCTTCTAACCCATACAACATTATTAGCTATACTGAACCTTTCTTGTCCCACTCGACGAAGGAGAGCGGCCTTTCCCGCGAAGAAAAGAAAAGCGGTTCTTCCCTGTTTCGAGCGGGTAACTTACATTTATCCCCTAAATTTTGGCCTGGCTACTTTCTAACTAAGCGATTATTTTCAACCCACACAAAATAGCGAAGAAAAAGAAAAACTAATTTAACCAACAACAAATTCGGTGAGGCTCCTGCCTTCTATTTTAGATTCATGAATGGAGTGGGAAAAACGATTACTTGAAGAAAAATCAGAATATTTTCCATTTGAAAATCAAACTATGAAAAAATGTAAAAATTATTATATAGTAAGGTAAGAGTACCAGTAATACTCTATGCACAAATATTTTACGAAAGTCGATCATATTGGAAGAGGAAATATATGACAAATGTCCCCACCCTTGACGGAATATTATTGTTTGTATTTGTTCTGACATTTATTCCATTTTGGACTGCCTTTGCGATATCCTATGTGATTTATAGACGATTGGGAATAGGTCTTTTGGGCGGATTAACCGGAATCATTTCTTTTGTCCTTACATTATACCTGCTGGATTCCGCTCTCTGGATACGCGGGATTATTGCAGGAGTATTTGGGGGCATTGTTCTGGTAATAGTGCTTTCAAGATATTATAAACCCATAATTCCTAATTTTAGAGTTGACAATAGAACGGTTGCTTACATACTGGTGATGACTGGGCTAATTTTATCAATTTATTTATACTATTCATCTGAAAAAGCTGATATGGAATTTTGTATAGACGACCCTTCAGGGGATGTCAGTTACTCTGGTTATACAGAACCTAAACTTGCTGGGCATGACAACATTGACATATTAAGGCTGGAATCGCGTGTTGTCGAAGACTCTGTGCTTCTGGAAATGGAACTTGCGGGAGAGATTGATGAGAATAATACTGCAGAATATACTTATTATATTGCCACTCAGGAACAGAGCCTCTGGACTCTCATTATAGATGAAAAAGATATGGAAAAGGAAGGCAATATTCTTCGAGCATATATTCCAGTAGAATCCCTCAAAAATCGAAAAATCTTTCATGTAGTTGCCGTTGCTTCTGAATATGATATGTCCAGTGATCTTGATCTGTATGACAATTGTTCTAACAGGGGAGACTTTTGGGAAATTTTGAAGATACTGACATATTAACTTGACTTTGCAGAAATCCTAACATATTCAATCAACAAATGCCAGCTCTCGTTTCCTTTATTCCAGTACAATCTGGTTTTCTTCTTTTTCTTCTCAAAAAGTTCCTGTAATGTATCAAATATCTCTTATTAAAAAACTGATCATTCCATCAATTCCGTATCCTCATGCGAATACGCCGGCGCACAGCAGCAGAGAATTTTCAGATCATTTTCACCGGTGTTCCTTATCCTGTGAGGAGTTCCGGGCTGGATACAGACAGCATCCCCTGTACGGACTTCAAACTCCCGCCCGCCCAGAGTTATTATCCCGCGGCCTTCCGTGATGTGATAGATTTCTTCAGCCGCCGCATGTTTGTGAAGCAGTGTTTTTCCTCCGGCAGGCACGGTGGCTTCGGCAAGGCTCTGTTCTGAATTACCGTGGACTGAGGGGTGCATGAGTTCGCGGATGGTTGAGCCGTCTTTTGTGATGTAGGGTTCTACCTTTTCATATTCGGTTTTTAGCTGCATTTTGAGATACTGAAACTGGAAACTATATAATAATTTTTATTTCAAAGGGGAAGGCGAAGGTTCTTCTTCCTGCAAGAATTCGGAAAAAAGCATGGGGCAGTCAGGGATTTTTTCAGCATCTATTAAAATAAGATTGAGGTAGAAAGGTCCCCCACATTTAATGTTTATAGGGGCTGGATCCACGAATTCCAGGATGTCAGCAGGATGTTCGATATAAAACTTCTCAAGTTCCGGGCTGTTCAGGTTCGCTTTGCAGGGGAGGCCAACGGCATAGATTCTGGAATCTAAAAGGTCCCTGGCCCCTGCGTCCAGAACAAGTGCAAAAAAAGAGTAGAGCCCATGAGGCAGGTCAAGCATGTATCCGGTTTCCGCGTCAAGTTCGGATAATAAAAGGTCCCTGGTCGTTTTCCTGTATACTATTAAAAGCAGTACTTTATCTCCTGAAAGCAGTTCCTGGACCGTGTCCGGCAGGAAAAGGTTGCCGAAGACGAATTCACACTCTTCGTAAGTTGAAGCCGTAAAATCGTTTCTAACAAACAGCAGGCCGTCCTGGTCAGAAAGTGAATAACCCATATTGCCTTCAAGATCTATTATCGGATATTTACCTGCAGAAGTATCCTTCCAGAACCGGTCAAGAGCCTTATCCTCAATTCGCGACAATAGATGTATACATTCCCCAACAGCAATGTCTTCCAATAACTAAACCCCCTGATAAATGGACTCCTTTTCAACCAGGTTTCCTCGGGTTATAAAACCCGTTTGTCGAATCAAAGGTTCAAGATATCAATCCCATTGTAATATATTATAAGCATTATATAAATGACTGATCATGAAAACGAATCAAATAGTTAAATGACCAAATTTCCAGATAGTCTTATAATAACATTAAGACAATAACATTAAGACTTTCCGAATAACTTCTTATTTATTTTTCTTTTTGCGCTTCTTGACATCTGTTTAAGGATAATTGGGGTGGGCGTATTTTTCCCTGCAGGGGCAACTTTTCCTTCCCTTATCGCTCTTAACACATCTTTCACTGTATTCCCAGAAGCGTTGATTTCAGTGTACGCCTGCCCTACCATTTCGGGAATATGGGAGTCGCTTCCCGCAACTCCTGGTATTCCGAGCCTTTTTGCCTCTTCCAGAGCTTTCCGGTTGGCTGAATTAAAGAGGCAGCGAGAATTGAATACCTCAACTGCATCGATATCAAGCCCTTCGAAACTTCCTATCCCGTGGGAACTGCGCTTGAACGGATGAGGGATAATAACCGTGCCGCCAAGCTTCCTTGCCTTCAGGATCGTTTCTTCCGGGCTCAACAAAGGCTCAATGTTTTCCCTGACCCCGAGAACCAGAATATGCCCTTTAGAAGAACTCACTTCCACTCCTGGAATCACTGTAATTTCAAGACCGAGTTCCATGATTTTTTCCGCACAGGCAAGCCCGCCTTCCACGGTATCGTGATCACAGATAGCAAACCCGTCAAGTCCCCTTTTGCGGGCAGTCTCAATGATGTCCCTGTGACTTGAATTACTATCCCTTGAATGCTCGGAATGTACGTGAAGATCGAATTTCATGATAATATAAAAATGCTAGTCGAAGTTATATAAATTTTGAAACGGAAAAGAAGAAAAAATAATCAACGAACGGTCGTGGGATCTCAGGATGTTAGATTTATACTCTAAACATGGAGGCAATACCTCTGGAAAGAAAAACCCGTTCGCATTCATAATTACGGCAGGATAAAATATAAGGTTTTCGTAGACATACGAACAAACATATATTTGAGTACAGCAGGTTTGAATTTCTAAAGAGGAACTCTTAAGGGCACCAATTAAGAAGAGACTTTTAAAAATCTCTTCTATGACCTCTTCTATGCCCTCTTTTATGGACCTTACCTTATATTAACATAAACAAACAGAAACAAAACACAGGAGGAATAACGAACGGGCATACTCATATTAAAAAATCTGGTGTAGGGGTAGTTTAGGATATTAGGAGGGTCTGATATCTTCAGTAGACACCCGTTCGCAAATAAACAAACGACTTTGGAGTATAAATATATTTCGTATGGATACGAACGATATTCGAGCTATGCAAAAAACTTTCCGAGAAGGAAAATGTTTGCAAATATAAGGATAATATACCAATGATTTTTATAGAATTGGAAAACCTTATCATTATTCCGTATTGCCTGAAAAAGCATTAAAAACCTTATTCAACCTTGCTCGTCAGGATCGAGCTCCAGAGACTTTATCCTGTTGATGATATCTGTTCTGGCTTCATAATCCACTGAAATCCGCTCTCCGTATTCAACCCTGTGCACAATGCCTTCGTCGTAAAGCCAGGAGAGAATCGACATCCCTTTTTCCGAATTAGGAAGAGAAAAGGAATAGAAAGACCAGGCAGGAAGATGTTTGATAATTTCAGCTTTTAATTCCTGCATGCCAGTTTTTCCTTTTGCAGAAACGAATATGGGATTGGGAGCCATATAGCCTATTTCTTTCATGACGGCTTCAAGTTCGGATTCTTCAAGCAGATCAGTTTTGCTAAGCACTGTGATTACGGGAACCCCCTGTATTCGGTCCCAGAGAGTATCATGGGATGTGGAAAGTTTCTGCAGGATTATCTCGGGTTTTTCGCTTACATCGACCACCAGCAGGATAAGGTCAGAGAGATAAATCTCATCGAGGGTGGACTTAAAGGCATCAACAAGCCAGTGCGGAAGCTCCTCTATAAACCCCACTGTATCCGTCAAAAGGGCCTTTCTTCCGCCCAGGTCAAGGGCCCGCGTAGTGGGAACAAGGGTCGTAAAAAGCATATTCTGGGCTTTAACGCTTTCATCAACAATAGCATTGAAAAGTGTGCTTTTTCCAGCATTGGTATAGCCTGCGAGGGAGACAAGAGAAAAGCCTTTCCTGTGCCTGAAAGCCCGCAGGGACTCATCGTCTTTTCCGGCAGACTCAAGTTCACTTTCAATTCTTGTTATTCTTTTCTTTAAGTCCTGTTCATAGGAGTCCTCATAGTCCCCAAGCCCCATGAAACCTGCCCTTTCCTCTTTTTTAACAAGGGAAACAATAGCTCTTGCCCTTGGAACCTCGTACCTGAGCCTGGCAAGTTCAACCTGCAATTTGGAGCGGCGTGTGGTAGCTCTTTTTGCAAAAATCTCAAGGATAAGCTGGAACTTATCTATTACCTGGCACCCGCAGATTTCCGAGATATTAAAAAGCTGAATTGTGGAAAGCCTGTTATAGAAAATTACCTTTCCGGCTCTCTTCTGTCTTACAAGTTCGGCAAGTTCCTCTATCTTTCCCTTCCCAAGCTGATACCTTGAGTCAGGAAACCTTGTCTGGGTAAGCTCTCCTACAGGGACATAGCCTGCGGCTCTCGCAAGCTCTCTCAGTTCCTCAAAGAGATGTTCACTGCGTTCAGGGTCAGCCCGCGGGTTTGTCCTCTTTACGAGAATTACCCGGTTTTCTGATTTTGTTTTATGTTCTGTTGAAATTTTTACGCCTCGATATTAAGTTCTTTAATGAGTAAATTTCGAGCGCTCAAGGAGATATGATGAGCAAGTTCGATAGCCCTTCTCTCAGCTATGGACTCCTGATACTTAAACGCCCGGGAAAACATGCTTTCGGGCACCCAGAGGGGCTGGTTATACATATCCCCTTTCTCTGCCACAATCGTGCCCTCAAAGGAAAGCTGGTTAGCCGTATCCTCAATTAACTGGACAACATCAAGCAGACCTGGTGCCCTTTTTAGCCAGACGGGCAGAATTTTCACCTGTTTTACCTTTTCGATATGGTCGGCAGAAACCGTGAGAGCTGCTGCTGCACATACCATATAATAGCCGCCTTCTATCCTGTGCCTGCCCGAAATGTCCACTGCAATAATATCCCACATTATACTTCACCTTCGATGAAAACCCGGTTTTCACGAACCCTTGAGAAAGGTAAATGTGTTTATTCATGTCAACAATAAAGCCAGTTACAGCCATAAAGCCAGTTACAGTCAGTAATAGGCAATATTAAGTCAATACAGGATCACATTTTGACCCTGCCTATATCCAGATACTCGACTCCTTCCCCTTTCTCAACTGCAAAGAGCATTCTTTTACGCACACTGTTTGCAAGCCGGACAGCCCCGGACATAACCGGAAGCCTGAACTCGTAATCTGCAGGGATGACGTTTACAAGATACTCGGAATGGGGAATTTTTTCAATGGACTCGACTTTTCTGTAGACCCTGAAATGGGTCCCGAACTTAAAGCCGGTCTTGACAACGTGCCCCGAGTCCCGCAGGGCTTTATAAGCGCTGTATTTCCTGAGGAAAGAACCTTCGATTTCCGAGGCTTTCTCAACGAACTCTTCGAATGAAAAGACCTTTCCTTTCCTGTCCCTGACAACTATGACCCCTCTGGAAAAAAGGTAGAGGGACTCAACAAGGGAAAGCTGCAGCCTTTCAGTGTCAAGCATTTTACCGTAGAAGCCCCCGGTATAAAGAGATCCTGAAGCCTCAGCATCCCAGGATATTACTCTGTCTTCGAGGAAGGTTGCATCGGTCTTGACTGCAGGGAAAGGCTCAGGCATCTCTCCTTTTGGAGCAGCGGATTTAATTTCGTAAAAGGTAAGGTCGCTTTCTTCGTCCACGACAGCGAGGATAAACTGCTTGTGCACGTTTTCTGCTGACGCGACCGATTCCTGCAAAAGCTTCACAGGGAGGAGCTGCCTTTCGGACAGTACATGGACAAAGATTTTTGCCGCACTTTTTCCCGGATGGCTGCCTCTTGGGTATACCCTGAAGTCCGCAGCTGAAGGCTGGACATAATACCCCCTCTCTTTGAGGTCCTTATAAACGATATACTTAAGCTCGAAATTCTGCTGCCTCAAAGAAGCCTGTTCGAAAAAGGCCCTGAAGTCAAGCAGTTTTCCTTCAAGCCAGATATCAAGTTTTCCTCTGGACTGAAGGTACGCAGCCTCCACAAGTGAGAGCTCAAGCCCGTCATCTCTTGGACGCCCGAAATAACCTGTTTTGTAAAGTTCGGCCACCGCTTCCTTTCCTGCAAGGACCCGGTCCCCTTTAAGTTGTGTTTTCAATAGGTTCACCTGAAAAGAAAATAAAATGAAAATAAGTTTTATAAGAAGTTATTTTGTAAGATTCTGACTTTTAACAATCTTATTTGCACAGGGCCGGTTTTTTATTCTGGATATTAAGAATCCGCCCCTGATTAATAACTGGTCTATAATAATCTGGTTTAATATAATATTATTTTTACTGCCTGCAAAGGTAAGCTGCTTACATCCTCTAACGTTTGTGGCAGCCCTCAGTATCATTATATATTCATTATATATTCATCATATATTCATCATATATTCATGATATACTGCTTCATTGCGTCATGCCTTTCTGGAGAAAACAGATTAAACCTGCTGTTTTTTAATACATTTACCTGGAAACTCTGGAAACTCTGGAAACTCTGGAATCCCTGAACTTACGGGCAGCTTCTGCAAGTGAACCTGCAAGTTCCCTGTAAGCAACTCCGTGCAGATGGGCGTAAGAGCCAATGGTATTGTTAACAATGAGCCCGTCCCTATCACCTTTTATTCCGGTGCCGCGTGAAAGGGTTATTGCAAATTCCGCATCATCCGGGATATCCAGGATTTCGGAGTGATGAAACTCGTGTCCTTTGAAACTGTTGCCTTTTTTTCCTATAGGGCAGTCTCTCTCAAGAGTCCCTATATTATAACTGACAACCCTTGTCTGCCCCATAATTGTGTGGCCTGGAAGCGCACTAACCATTGAATAAGTGGACTCTGGCATGGAAGCATCGTGGTAAGTGCCTTTTCCCGGGACTCCGGTACTGATTTTTTCCGTAAGGTACATTAGCCCGCCGCACTCGGCATATATGGGCATCCCTGCTGCAGAGGCTTCTTTGATGGCTTTCCGCATGGGCTCATTGGCTTCGAGTTCGCCTGCAAAAAGTTCGGGGTAGCCGCCTCCGATATATAGCCCGTCAACATCAGGAAGCCCGGTATCGTTTACGGGGCTGAAGTAAATAATTTCCGCACCTGCAAGTTCCAGCAGGTCTATATTGTCGCGGTAGTAAAAATTAAAAGCTTCATCAAGGGCAACCCCTATCCTCGGCTCTGGAGAGCCCTCATCAAAGGTAGGGGTAAAAATACTGTTTTCCGGACCTGTAAGGGGTTTTGCACTCTCTGCAATTTCCAGAAAGCGGTCCACGTCAATTCCTTTATTGATAATATCTTCTATGCCGCAAAGCCTGTCCTCAAAACCTCCGTCTCCGAGCCTGCGCCTGCCTTCGAGAGCTGGCATAAGCCCGAGGTGCCGCATGGAAATCTGCATGGCGGGGTCCCGTGGAATTATTCCTATGACCGGCACGCCAGTATAGTACTCTATTGCCTCTTTTGCCTTCTGTGCGTGGCGGCGGCCTCCGATATTGTTGAGGATTACTCCTGCAATCTCTACATCAGGGTCGAAGTTCTTATAACCGCCTATAAGGGCAGCAGCAGAACGGGTGATGCTGCGGGCATTGATTACGAAAACCACAGGGCATTTAAGGATTTTTGCAATCTGGGCTGTGCTCCCGAGGTCGCTTAAACTTTCAAAGCCTTCGTAAAGCCCGCGGACACCTTCGATAATTGCAATATCAGCCCCGCCCCCGGTTTCACAGGCATGGGTGTAAACATCAAGAATCCCCTGCTCATCCATGAGGTATCCGTCAAGGTTCCTGCAGAACCTGCCCGTGATTTCGGTGTGGTAACTGGGGTCGATATAGTCAAGGGCGACCTTGAAGGGCTGGACTTTGTACCCTCTTGAGACAAGGGCAGCCATGAGCCCCATGGAAATTGTGGTCTTGCCTGAGGAAGAGCGGTCTGCAGAAATCAGGACTCTGGGAATGCTCCCTGCCTCTTTTCCGCCCGGCTGGTTGCTTTGGGACATGCTTTTAATACCCCGGATCTGGTTTCTCTGTTTATTGCAGTACAGGTGGTTTTTACGGTTTCGGTTTTATACTGGTTTTTACAATTTTTTTGTTTTCCAGTTCGTTTTCCAGTTCTTCCCGGTTTACTTTGTCATTTCCCTTAACCGCTCATCGCTCAGGTGGTCTGCCATGACCTTCTTTTCGTTTTCCAGGATTGCCTTTCCAAGCTGGCGGTAGACCTCAGAAATATCAGAGTCAGGAGCTTTCTCCATAACAGAGTAGCCCTCCCTTTCCCAGTCCTGTACTGCCTGCCTCTTTGGAATGAAAGCCATTAGCTGGCTGCCGATTTCCTCGGAAAACTTCCTGACAATCTCCTCTTCCCTGCTCACGTTTCTGGAATTGCAGATTACCCCGCTAAGCGGCATCCCAATTTTAGAAAGCCCTTTGCAGATATTGTTTGCTGCATAAAGTGGCATGTACTCTCCTGATGTCAGGACATATGCCTCATTTACAAAACCCTTCCTGACAGGGGCAACAAACCCGCCGCAGACGATATCTCCCGGGACATCATAAATGATGAGGTCCTGTTCTTTCAGGAGGTCTCCTGAAATGCTTTTCAGTTTCTGGATTGCGACTATAATCCCGCGCCCTGCACAGCCTATACCGGGTTCCGGACCTCCGGCTTCCACGCATTTCACGCCTGCATACCCTTCAAAGACAATATCTTTTTCCTTAACATCCACACCTTCCCTGAGAAGGTCAAGGATTGTTGGAATTCTCCGCCCTCCGAGAAGGGTTATTGAGGAATCGCTTTTGGGGTCGCAGCCTATGATCATGACTTTCTTGCCCGCTTCCGCACAGGCAGCTGCAACATTTGAAGCTGTGCTCGACTTACCTATGCCGCCTTTTCCGTAAATTGCAATGATCTTTTGTTTTTTCAAAGGGTCTCCCTCCCGTTATCTAATTTATCCTGGCTCGTATACTGGCAATTATGATTTATCCTTAATCCGGCTTTGTCTGAGTATCCCGTTTTTATTCTGGCTCTTTTCTTTCCTGTTCAGGCTTCCTTTGAAACTTCCCTTAATGTGGCTCCGAACTCGGATTCCACTATCTCACTGACTCCAAGGGTCTTTGGGTGGAGGTCGATCTCAACTATAACATGCTGATGCCCCATCTCTTTTAAGGGAAGGACCTGCCTAGGACCGTTAGTAATCGAGATCAGCTCCATGTCCTGCAGGTTATCCATAGGAATTGCATGAGGAACACCTGTAATAACTGCGAAATCGTAGTCGCTGTATTTTTCTTTTATCAGCTCGCTGACTTTTTCACCTGCAACAGGGTATTCGTCCATGCCGCCGATAATTTCGTGAATCTCAACCCCGTGTGCTTTGAAGTCACGCATAATATATTCGGCATGCTGCCTGACCCGCGGAAGCCCGAGCTCAGGGTCGATATTTGCCATATTGACCAGGTTTTCCTTTTTCCCGAGAGCCTCTGCAACCTCATTGACTGCAAGGGTGATATCTGCAAACATATAGCCTGTTTCTTTTTTGGCGTTCATTATGACGAGCCCTTTTTTCCCTTCCTTTAGAAGTTCAATAACCCGCCTTGCAACCTTATATTTGAGGTCTCCCCTGGAGGGAGCAAGGTATTCTTTGCTTGCAGCCCCGAACCTCTTTTCAACCTCTGTGGCTTTCGTGAGGAGGTATTCCTGGCGCTCGAACTCTTTATGGTCAATTATCCCGGCATCAAGTGCGGATTCAAGGGCAAAGAGCACGCCTTTTGTATTGTTGTGATATCCTGCATGCACTTCGACTTCAATCACAGGGATATCCGGGTTTGCTTCGAGCACGGCTTCGTGCATTTCCTCTCCTATGATCATGCTGGCACAGGTCCCGACAACACCCAGGATTTTCGGGTTGAAGAGCTCGATTGACTTGTTGATAACCTGTACAAGCTTATCATGCCCACCGAAAACAAAACCGTTCTCGTCAAGCCCTGTGGTAACTACATGGATGCCGTCTTCTTCAAGCAGCCTCGCATGCTTGAAAGAACATCCAGGGGGCCCGTGCAGGATTGCAACATCTACGTTTAAGTCCCTGAGGGTATAAAGAGCCGCAACGATTGAACTCGGGCGGGGGTGAATGATTGAAATCTCTTTTTGAGCCATAACAAATCCTCTTTCTGATTATATGAATATCAATACGGGTTTCACCCGGGAAATTCCGGAATCTCGCAGGACAATTAACCCCGGCCTGAACGGGAAATGTATCCGGAAGCAGGATCAGTTGAAGTTAAGTGGTAGTTAATAAGTGGTAGTAAATAACTAATAGTTATTAGTCATGAGAGTTAAACAAGCGATGGAAACGAATACAGATTGGAAGATCCTGTATAAAATTGTATCATAAAAACTCCGGCGAAAAGCCCGGAGCCTGACCCGAAATCCCTGCCTATTTTCCAGATCAAGAGGAAGAGTTTCGAAGGAACAGAGTGCATTGGAGGTCACCCTTATGGACAGAGCTCAACGGAAACATTTTACGGAAGAAAGAATTATATCTTCTGTTCCTGCAAGTTCCGAAGCTTTCAAAAGCCCTTCCGGAAGGCTGCCTGCATAAGAAGCTTTTTTAGCAGTCACTGCCCGCATCCTCTCTCCAACAAGTATGATATGCCTGCATTTTGTACCGAACTTTTCTACAAACCCCTGAACTGAGGCAGGAGGCAAACCTTCACAGACCTGAGAGGCTTCTTCTCCGAGTATAAGGATTATACTTCTCTTTTTTTCGTCCTTTTTCTTCAGGAGAGCGTACTCAAGGGCTTTTTCTGCAGAAAGGATGTCCATTCCGGAGTTTGAGTTGTCAATCAAAGCAACTCCATTAAGCTCCTTTTCCTGCATCCTTCCTGAAAGCCCCCTGAACTCTTCAAGCACAGAAACCACATCTATTATCTCAACTCCAAGTTCGAGAGCTGCAGCAGAGGCTGCAACAAAAGCTGTTTTGTATGCCGAACTGTTGTATCTTGGGCGCAGAGAAGCCGAAAAGATTTCCTGTCCTCTGTTGAGAAAATGCAGGGTGGAACCTGAAACTTCGGGAGCGTTTGATTGTTCTGAAGTAGCTGATGATGCCTGAATAGCTGACGTCTGAATAGCTGAAGCCCGAGTAGCTGATGATTGCGGGAGAGCTGCCGGTTCCGGAACTGGGGAAGATTTTACGTTACCGAGTTCAGTTTCCAGAACAAAGTCCGGATCCTCAGAAACCTTTACGCTGGTGTCTGCATAAAATGGGTCTTTAAAGGTGAAAACCTCTGCCATGATCCCTTTTGCAGCCTCAAGGGCTTTTTCTGCTCCGGTATTGAGAAGAAGAGTGCTTCCGGGTTTTGCATTAAGGATAAGCTGGAGTTTTGCGTCGCTTGCAAGGGCTGTATTGTTTGCAATCCCGTAATCAGGGGAAAGAGTTGTCAGGACCCCGAAGTCTGCATTACCCGTTCCTCCTATGGAGATCTCAAAGATGTAGAATTCCGGTTTGATTCCTGCCTCAAGGCTTTTTTCAACGGCTGTCAGGATACTTCCAGGAGTAATGCTCAGGCCCCTGTGAATTAGAGAAGAATAGCCATCTTCCCAGATCTCAAGCCCACGCGATGTATGGAGTACGACTTTGAACCTGCGGGAGAGCATGTCAGCGAGCAGGGACGCAGTGCTTGTCTTTGCTTTTACGCCCGTTATCTCAACTATTTTTGTGCCGGAAAGCCATGGATCTTTTTTGAGGATTTCTCCTACAATTTCGTGATGGGAAACGATATTTTTCCCTTCTGCTCTGGCTTCCGCTAGCATGGAATAAGTGGGATCAAGGTGTACGGGCGCTACCAGAAAATCAAATTCGGAAATGGGAAGGGGAGCTTTTGAACAGTGGATGCCGTACTTTTCTTCAAACTCCCCGAGTAGCGCCGGGTCCACAGTCCCGTAAACGTCTACCCCGGACACGTCATTTCCCAGGGCTGCAAGCTTTTTTGCGATTGGAATGCCGCCGTGTGTAAGGTCGAGCACGGCGAGCTTTTTCCGCAGCAGGCCCATAAATAACAACCTGACTCGATCTTTAGATCTACAGGGACTCCTGGACCCTCTTGAAGACGAGTTCAGCTATCAGTTCGTCAGCCCCGAGAGGCTTTGCATAACAGATGGGAACGTCTTTTCCATCGATTTTAAGGGTTCCGCAGCCGTCTTTGTCAAGGCTCAGGATTTCAGGGATGTCTTTTGTAATGTGGACGCCTGAAGCCAGGAAAACAGGTACTGCTGCAACCTTTGTTACTCCTGTGCCTGAAAAACCTGCAATTGCCTCTTCAAGGGTTGGTTCGCTGTTTTCCATAAACCCTGCTCTGACAACAACATCAGTGTGCTTCTGTGCGATGTAATCTGCGATCTGGGTGACTACTTCCTTGTTGTAAGGCAGTTTGCTCCCGTGGCCGATGGCCAGAATTCCGAGTTTCTCAGTCATTTTTAAACCTCTTATAATATAAGCTCAAGCTTGTTCAGAATGTGTTTAACACAATTATTTTAATTTGTAACATCACAGAGTTTAACATAGTTAGAATTTATCCAATATATTCTCTTCGTTTCTAAAAAATTATATATATTAATTAATTTATGAAGTCGGCCACAACTGTTTCACATTATAAAAGGGAACTAATTTTGAACATAATTTAGACTGTGAAGCTTAACAATGTGGTAATTGTTTAAGAGACGATGAATTATGGAGGTATGAATTGAATTTGAGCTTTGGATCGCCCAGCAGGTAATAAAAACAGCAAACCAGGAAATCAAATGAAATGCGAACATAAAATTGAATTGAGATTAAAAAGAGAAAGCTCCCTTAAAAAATCGACTTAAACCTTTCATGAGCACTTCTTACTGTTTTGGCATGATCTCCTCCGGGAACCATTCCTGGATATCCGCGGGCATATTGTTCCTTACATCTCCGAGTTCACCTTCACCCATATGCCTGTACATAACCCGTAAAACAGCCCTGATTACCTCCTCAGGGTTGAGATCGGGATCAAACTGAAACTGCTCGTGCACCCTTCTTGCAAACTCATCTTTTTTGAATTTCTCCGGCTTGCCCAGAGGTGTCCAGCCGTCATAATATACTCCTTTAATTAAAAGAGGCAGCTGTGAAGCTAGCTGGACTGCCTCTACTACCTGAAGCCTGTCCCTGAGTGCATGCAGAGTGCCCCGCAGTGCTTTGTATGCGCTGTTCTTGCTTTCCCACTTTAACTGGTCCATAATATCTTTTAGCCACACGTTTGCCAGATCGATACTGGTTTCAAGATTGCTTACTCCAGTAGTCATTCATACTCCCCCATTATATTGTAAAAATCAATATCATTCGGCAGAATCAGTTTATGGCCTGTGTTTATATAATTATTTCTAAGAATGGAATTAATTATATCTAAGAAGGACAGTTGGCGGGGTATTCGACTGAAATAAAAGACAAATTAGATAACTGATTAATAATAGGAATAAAATAATCCATTAATGAACTATTATTACCTTCTGTTGCTTGCAATACTGTTTGAGGTCTGCGGAACAACCTGCATGAAGTTATCCGAAGGTTTTTCAAAACTAATCCCATCGGTTTTGATTTTCGTATTTTATGCAATTAGTTTCTTTTTCTTTACCCTTGCTCTCAAAGGACTGGATGTGAGCATTGCATATGCGATATGGGCAGGGTTGGGTACTGCTCTTATTACGGCAGTAGGAATATTCTGGTTCAGAGAACCTGCCTCTGCCCTCAAGCTGATTTCTCTTGTAGTTGTAGTTGCAGGAGTCATCGGGCTTCATCTGAGTGACAGAGTAACGTAACGAGCGGTTGAGTGACGTAATTTCTGACAGCCGGATTAACCTGATTGGAAGAGTTCTGCAACGGGCTTCAAAGTTTTTTGACCACGACCACAAATCCTAAAATTTTGTTTTCAGTCCTTGTCTTTAGCTCTTCAACCCTGAAATAGTCAATCTCAAACCCGCAATCTACAAGCAGGAACACAAGCTCTTTTTCGGTGAAATGATGTGCAATAAACTCAACCTCTCCGGTTTCAGGATTACGGGCAAGGAAAGAACCTTCTTCCTTTGTAATTGGAAAGTCCTGAAGATATCGATTTCTGTAAAGCCGGAGGTGCCAGTTCTGGCCGAATTCCACAAGGTAAAGGTAACCTCCGGGTTTCAGAACTCTAAAAGCTTCCTGAATTATCCTGGCTCTTTCCTGCGGGTCCGGCACAGAGGTCAAAAAAGCCTGCATGACTTCAAAATCGAAACTTGACTCCTGGAAAGGAAGAGAAGAAGCGTTCCCTGCCTTAAACTCAGCCCTTCCTTCGGTCTTCTTATTTAGACCCAGGCTTTTTGCAGCAGCTTCTGAAAGCCTGATCGCTTCAGTGTTTATATCAATCCCTGTTACCGAATATCCCATAGAAGCAAGTTTAATGCTGATTTTTCCAAATCCGCACCCTATATCGAGAATATTATAGCCTTCCCGCAGATAATCATAGATTATAGGGTAAAGCTCAAGGCTTGAGGGTATATTCTTCCCAGGTACTTTTTCCCAGTATGATTCTGGCATAAAGAACCAGATACAGGTTAAGGATAAATAATGTTTCAAAAGAGTGAAAAATTAAAGGGGTAGAAAAATTAAAGGAGTAGATTGGTGATTGGAAATCAATAAAGATATTTCAGGCAACTCCTGAATCCGCCCAAACAGGTGTCGCCTGAAAAATGCTTATTGTTAAGGGTTAACCCCGTTAACGCGGACTTTGACACCGCCTCAGTACCGTATAATTCAGGGTTTTGGTCCCGCAACGGACCTGTGACAACCTGTCCAGGTCACAAAAATATTATCTTTGCGGGATAACTCAGGGCCTCTGTTGCAAAGTTCCGGAAGGAATCGGACGTTGACATTAATGTAAATGCAATAGAAGCCACTGTTTCGTGATGGAAATGCCCTTAACATTCAGGTTTTTCTCAATGTTTTTGGAGTACTTACTTTTTGGAGATTTATTTCTTCTCTGTTTTTGAGACCTTTTCCTGTTTTTAAAGACCTTTATTTCCTTCACATTCTTAAAGATCTTTTAATTCCCATGGATTTTTTCAACGTTTTTAGTTTCGTTTTATCTGAAAAATCACTTGGGATTAGAAGTTCATATTGTAAAATTAAAATATAAGTATACTTTTTACAATAGTCCGGTCACATGACCAGATAAATACTTTTAAAGCTTGATAACACTTTATTTTCCTTGATAAAAGATCCGCACAATTTATAATTAATAGAGAGTATGCATAAGCTACTTTATTAGCAGGCGCGTTTCATATAAAAAAAATAAACAAATCCTGGTCCTTTAACATCCTCCAATGTATTGTTAAATATACAAAATAAGCTCTACGGATAATGAAAGTGATTTGAACATATGAAAAGGCCTTAACCTTCCTGTACAGGCTTTAAAAGCCCAAAAGAATCTGATAATTACTATGATTAAGGGAAATGCAGGAAACTTCAAGAAATTGATATGGGGCTTGCAGGAAGAGAAAAACTGTTGCTATCCAGAAAAAAATAGATTCCTGCAAGGGCTCGAAAAGAAGCGAGGATCACATTATTTCCATGCCCAAAATCGATGAAAACAGCTGGCGAGAGTATGGGCAGCAGATAAAGCAAAACATGATTCGAAGATAAAGAAAGAATGAGCCAGGACTGCTTTTCAGGACAGACTGCTCTTCAGTGCTCGGGATTTAATAAATTTCCTTAATCCTTCCGACCTGCCCATCTGTCAGCTGAACTTTGATCCCGTGAGGGTGGGTCGAAGAGTTGGTTAAAATTCTCTTTACAATGCCCCGGGTTATTTTTCCGGTTCTTTGGTCCTGCTTTAAAACAATTCCTACTTCTAATCCTTCTTTGATGTTTGATCTTATACTGCCTCTATCCATGGCAGAAAGTAAATTAACAACTATATAAATCAGTACGTTTTAAAAAACTGTATTTTATCAATAATAATTTATTTATCAATAATAATTGTTATTTCACGAGAAGGTTATTTTACAGTTTTTTTCGTTTTTTCTCTACTTTCAAGCCAGTCCATTGCCTTAGGCCAGAGGGATAATGAGATAATCATGGTAATAAAAAAAACGAAAATGCAACCTGAAACAATATCTACCATAGTGTATGATGCTTCTCCCGCATACATATTGGATAACAGAGCCCCGAGCAGGAAGAAGTTCATCAGCACTATGGAAGTGGCAATACTTAAGAAAAGCACAACCCTATTTCTTTTATCTTTGGACTCGAACCTTACCATATGATCACCGCCATTAACGGGAGTTCAGAATTCCCGGAGGCCTTACCCGTAAAATATCTGTCCTGAAATTATTTTATCCTGCTTCTTTTCATTAGCAGGGAATTGGTTGTCACGGAAACTGAACTTAATGCCATGAAAGCAGCAGCCAGTTCCGGTGTGATCAGAATGCGGTGAAAAACGGGGTAGAGGACTCCCGCAGCAATAGGGATACCTATTGTATTGTACCCAAAGGCCCAGATAAGGTTCTGCTTAATCTTACTTATAGTAAGCCTGCTCAAGCGGAGAGCTGCGACCACGTCTTTAGGGTCATTTTTTATAAGTACTATTTTTGCGGATTCCATTGCCACATCTGTCCCTGCTCCCATTGCAATTCCCACATCGGACTGGATCAGAGCAGGAGCATCGTTGATTCCGTCACCCACCATGCCAACAAGCTTTCCCTCATCCTGAAGCTTCTTAATTTCATTTGCTTTATCCTCTGGCAGGACCTCGGCAAGCACCCTGGGAATTCCGACCTCTGCTGCAATTGCCCCGGCTGTGACAGCGTTGTCTCCTGTGATCATAACCACTTCTATACCCATTTTTTTCAGGATATCCACTGCCTCTTTAGAATTCTCCTTCAGGGTGTCAGCAACCGCAACCAGCCCTATGGCTTCGCCCTCAAGAGCTACAAGCATTGCAGTTTTCCCATTCTCTTCGAATTTGCGCATCTCGGCTTCAAGGCCCTCAAAAGAAACCGAATTTTCTTCCATAAGTTTTCGGGTACCGAGCAGAATCTTCCTGTCTTCAAGGTAAGCTTCGATCCCTTTTCCGGGAATTGAACGGAAATTTTTTGCCTCTGCAAGGCTGACTTTTCTTTCGTCCGCACCTCTTACAATAGCTTCTCCCAGCGGATGTTCAGACCCTTTTTCAGCCGTTGCAGCAATAAAAAGCACTTCTCTTTCCTCACGGCCGGAAACTGCAAATATATCTGTCAGTTTAGGAGTGCCTTCAGTGAGGGTCCCTGTTTTATCAAACACAATGGTATCAAGTTTATGTGCCCTTTCAAGGGCTTCTCCGCCTTTTATAAGGACTCCGTTCTCAGCGCCTTTGCCGGTACCAACCATAATGGCTGCAGGGGTTGCAAGCCCAACTGCACACGGACAGGAGATCACAAGGACAGTGATAGCTATAAGCAGGGAAAAGAGGAAGGGACTGGTACCCCTGAGAGCTGTTGACTCTCCCACATCATATAGCCAGAAACCGATGAAAAACCAGAAGAAGAAGGCCAGAAGTGCAATTATATGTACGGCTACGATGAAATTGCCGGCAAAAACATCTGCAATTCTCTGAATAGGAGCCTTGGTAGTCTGGGCTGCTTCTACAAGCTTGATTATCTGGGCAAGGGCGGTATCAGCTCCTACTTTTGTAGCCCGAAACCTAAAAGATCCCGTCCTGTTAATTGTAGCCCCAATAACGGTGTCCCCTGCACTTTTTTCAACAGGGATGCTCTCCCCGGTAATCATGGACTCGTCCACTGCAGAGCTCCCTTCAACTACAACCCCGTCAACAGGTATCTTTTCACCCGGACGGACTACTACGATGTCTCCTACAACTACCTCTTCTACAGGAACCTCTTTTTCCACGCCGTCTACAAGGACCCTTGAGGTTTTGGCCCTTAACCCCATCAGTTTTCGGATAGCTTCAGAGGTTTTGCCCCGAGCCCTGGCTTCGAGGTACCTGCCAAAGACAATGAAAATAATCAGGAAAGCCACCGTATCATAGTAGAGGACATCATATCCCGGTCCCAGGTCAAGGAAAGTTGCTGCTACACTGATAAGATAAGCTGACCCTGTCCCTGCGGCAATCAGCAGGTTCATATCGGTTACGCCGTGCTTGAAACCTTTAACAGTCCCGACAAAAAACTGCCTGCCGGGAAAGAGAAGTATAAGAGTGGACATTATAAAAAGTACAATAGGGTCAGAAAAGATTGCGGGCACAAACGAGAGGAACGGAAACATCATGCTCATGTTTCCGAGAGATACGGGGATCCCCAGGAGGAGGGAAAGAATCAGGTTATTTCTCTGTCTCCGGACCTCAGCACCTCTTGAAATCTGTTCTCTATCTTCATATTCCACTGTCTCAGCCTGGACCGATGCCCCATAACCGATTCCCTGAACTGCAGCAATGATCTCCCTTACAGAAACGCGGGCAGAGTCAAATTCCACAACGGCTTTTTCAAGCGGAAAATTTACGGAAGCCGAGATTACACCTTCGGTTTTATTCAGGATCTTTTCAATATTTGCAGCACAGGAAGCACAGCTCATGCCCTGCAGGTTCAGGGTTACCTTATCTTTCTCGACTTTGTATCCAATGGATTCTATAGCTTCTTCAATTTCATGAGGAGAGATCAGGGAAGGATCAAAGCTGACCTTTGCCCTGCCAAGTTCCAGATTAACGGCTACGGAATCCACGCCTTCTTTTTTCTTCAATACCTTTTCGATATTCAGGGCACAGGCCGAGCAGGTCATCCCGGAAACTCCAAGAGTGATTTCTCTTGAACCGGTTTTCGGGCTTATGGAGTTTGCTTCTTTTTCTGCTTCTTCTGCAATGGCACATGCTTCGGTCAGAGGACATGCCTGAGAGGATTCCTCGACGCCTTCTTCTTTACCCCCTTCCACTCCTTCTAAAGCCCTATCGGCAGATTCTGAAACTAACCCTGAAGGTGCTTCTTCCAGGGCAGTTTTGGGGGCTTCTGCCTTGATCTCCTCTTCAATATCTAGTTCTGTAGAGTAACCTGCCTTCCGGACAGCTTTTTTTATATCGTCAATGCTTACTTTTTCAGGATCTAAAATAACAGTTGCACGCTCAGCTTCCAGATCAACCTCAACAGATTCCACGCCTTCAAGAGAGGAAATAGCATCCGCTACTCTTTTCTGGCAGTGACCACAGGTCATGCCATAAACTTCTATCGAAACTTCCATTGGATATGCCGCCTATCCAGATTTTTTCAGACTGCCTGGCCGCTTAAAAAGCGTTTATTGGCTCTCTTATGTTTTTGTAACCGGCTTCGAGCAAGGTCATCCTTATGACATGTGCATCGGTTATCCGGCTGTCATAGATTACATTTACTGTCCTCTCAGGGACGTTTACGTTTACACTGGAAACCCCGTTAATAGAGGTAATGAGTCTCGTAACCGTGTCTTTACAGTACCTGCAAATCATATCATCTACTACAAATGTTGTCTCCCCGATGTCTTCACCCCCAGATCAGCAGCTGCTTTTTAAACAGACGCTTCACCCATATTATAAAAATCTGTACCTTTTACTATATAATAAATTCCTCGAGTCCGATCAGTATAACTTTTTTCAAGACTGATTAAATTTTGATTAAACACGTTATTCCGGTTCAGGCGGGTTCATACCCGGTTTCTTTTATCACAGCTTTAATTTTTTCCACATCAGTCTTTCCTTCGTCGAACTCAACAACAGCCTGTTTGTTCTCAAGGCTAACATCTGCTTTCTTTACGCCCTGTACACCTTCAATTGCCTTTTTGACTCTCATTACACAGTGCCCGCAGGACATCCCTTCGACTTTTATGGTTTTCTGAGTAATCGTTTCAACCTCCAGTGTATTTATCTAAACCAGTTATTAGGATTATTTATGAATAAATTTACATAATGTTGTATAAAAGAATATATGTGCATGAAATAATTTGAGAAATTATGTTGCAAATTAATAAAAACATTGCTTAAGAAGCAGGCCAATGAGGGTCACGATAAGCCTTTTAATGTATAGACCATATGTTATAAATAACTCAAGATAAAATTATTTTCAATTACTGGGGAGTGTATGATAGTTGACGGCATCCTTGAAAATCTGGACAGAAATAAAGAAGAAGGGTGGGGTAATAAATGGCTAAAGCAAAAATTGCAGTAAATGGTTACGGGACAATTGGGAAAAGAGTTGCAGACGCTGTACGGGCTCAGGATGACATGGAAGTTATAGGGATCTCTAAAACAAAGCCTAATTATGAAGCTGCAGTGGCTCATCAGCTGGGATATGACATATACGTTCCTGCTGAAAATCTCGGAGCCTTTGAGAAGGCTGGAATGCCTGCAGCAGGAACCATTGAAGAAATGCTTGAAAAAGCTGAACTCGTTGTGGACTGCACACCTGGAGGGGTCGGGGAAAAAAATAAACCCATATATGAAAAAGCAGGAATAAAAGCAATCTGGCAGGGTGGAGAGAGTCATCCGATTGCAGGTTTCTCTTTTAATGCAACGAGTAACTACGAAGAAGCTGTGGGCCGCGACCTGACAAGAGTTGTCTCCTGCAATACTACAGGGCTTTGCAGGGTTATCACGCCGATAGACAGGAAACTTGGGGTAAATAACGTAAGGGCAACGATTATAAGAAGGGCTGTCGATCCCAATGATATAAAGAAGGGGCCAGTTAACGCAATCGTACTCCATCCTGTGAAAATTCCGTCCCACCATGGACCTGATGTACAGAGTGTGCTTTCACATATCAATATTACCACTGCAGCCCTGGTAGTACCGACGACTCTTATGCACGTTCATACTGCAAACATGGAAGTTAACACTGATTGTACTGCAGAAGATATCAAGAAAATATTTTCATCCCAGTCCAGAATACGTTTTGTAGGAAACGGGATTACTTCAACAGCAGAAATTATTGAAGTCGCCAGAGATCTCGGGCGCCCAAGAAATGATATGTGGGAGAACTGCGTCTGGCCTGAATCCATTACAGTAACTGAGAATATGAATGAGATTTACTTTTTTATGGCCATTCATCAGGAATCCATTACAATTCCAGAAAATGTGGACGCAATTAGGGCAATGATGGAACTTGAGAGCGACGGCACGAAGTCAATCGAGAAAACGAACAAGGCACTCGGAATGTAACTATTCAATTCTGGTCTTCCAAGATCCCATGTGTCCGGTCTTGGTACCAGGAATTCAATTTTTATGATTTTTGCATTGCAGGATTTATGCACTTTAAATGTAATGTAAGAATAAACCAATAGCTTGTAAAGCAAAATATTAGATAAAAAGGAAGAATTAAAGCAGGTAGGAATAATCCAGAAAATAAGTCCGAACAACATACTTTCAGCTTATATTCTTATTAGGATTCTGAAGAGTATATTTGCTACATTTAAGCCTCAAAGTAAGGTTTAGCTTGTTACGTTCATTCCACCAAGATAAGGCCCATGCCAGGTATGCACCCAGATCTGACCACTGTAGGCATTTACGCTCAGCATACCCTCGATTTCCTGCCGCCCAAAGTCGAAGGTATAATAGCCAGGCATTTCATGAGACTCCATTATTTGTGCTTCTGGCAGATATCCTGTCAGGAATTCCCCTGCTAGTTTTTTCGAACCGGCCAGGTCGTAGCTAACGCCTTCTGCCTGAGCTCTTCCAGCACCGTATCGTGTGTTCCACATCATATTCGGCCCCGGTTCAGGATATGCGGATCCAGAGTACCGGTCTACCACAACCTCAGCTATGTACTGGTCATTTTTAGCATCTTTCACAACGCCATAATAGTTGCTGCTGAACGCCATTAAGTCTTCGATCTCTATTTCCGGACCGTACTGCTGGGCAAAGCTCTGCATGTTCCTT
>DUGS01000202.1:866-5530 GCA_013331265.1 Methanosarcina sp. | reverse complement strand
CCCCATCATCGTATTGCCCATCATTCCAGGCCCGTAGCTGTAGTTGTAGCCTGGGTTGTTCATCATTCCCGGCCCCATGTACCCGGATTGATAGCCACCTGGATTATAAGTTGGACCGTACATCATTGGCCTGAAGGCTATAAAGGCGAGAAGTATTATTACTGCCAGCACTAATAGGCCAATTATAATGTTTTTGTTCTCTGCCATAGTCACCCCAAATTGATTTTAAGATTATATTCAAAAAATAGAATTTTCTTTACTATTTTAAATGCTCCCCAAACAGTGATTACTATAATTTTTTACTATAATTCTTTTGATTATATTTACATTATTATTTCTTATATTTCTACTTATATTCTGAATTTCGATTTTTAACTTGTCTCACTCCCCAAATGAGAGACTCAGCCTTTTAAAAAAAGTCTATTTTTTACTAAAAAGCCAAGACCCAAATTTACATCTATTTCCCGTAACTTGAGGCCACCTTTAACAAAGGAACCTATCAAAAGAAAATTCCTTAAATTAAACTTTTTATATTCAGGAACGCCCAGCCAATATTGCTTTTAAGCTGTACATAAAAAAAGAAAAGCAGAGTCAAAGTAAAAAAAGAAAAAAATTTAAATTGAAATTCTTATTTTGAAGACGCTGCTTTTGAAGATGCTGCTTTAGGAGAATCTGCTTTTGGTTTGTCTACTATCGGAACCACTACTTTAACAGTTTCTTTCGCACCGGTTTTTGGTCTTTCGTTAGAAATTGATAAACACCCCTTCGGGCAGCCATTAACGCACTCAGTGCACATAATGCACCTGAATAGATTAAGCTCCCACGTTTTATCGGCCTTAGTAACTGATATTGCATCTGGAGGACACTTCTTTTGACATATCCCGCAGAGAATACAGTTTTCAGGATTGAAAACGATCCTTCCTTTAAACTCTTTAAAAGGTTCCCTTATCTCGAAGGGGTAAAGTCTGGTAGCAGGTTTACGAGAAATATTTGACAGAACAAGGTTTAGCATACCCATTATAATCACCCTTCTTTTTATCTTTCAGTGCAGCTAATGCAGGGATCAATAGTAAGTACAACTATAGGGACATCAGCGAGTTTTACGCCCGGAAGCGTCAGTAACAGCGAAGGTATGTTTGCAAAGGTAGGGGTCCTTATTTTAAGCCTTTCCAGGTTTTTAGTGCCGTTACCTTTCACATAATATACAACTTCACCTCTGGGCTGCTCTGTCCTCATAATTGCTTCACCGGTAGGGAAGCCTTTTATAGGTGTTGTAATCTCTCCATTAGGCAGCTTGGAGATCGCATTCCTTATCAACTTAATAGACTCGTATAATTCTTTAACTCTTACTTTAGTTCTGGAGTAGCAATCTCCATCTTTTTCGACGACTGTCTTGAATCCAAGATCCCTATATATATCCCAGTCTTCGGTTTCTCTTACGTCAATGGCGTTTCCACTTCCTCTAAGGGTAGGGCCAGCAGTTCCAGCCTCATACGCAAGTTGTTTTGACATTGTGGCTAATCCCACAGTTCTTTTCTTAACTGTGTAATTATTCACGAACACTTTTTCAATATCTTTAATTTGAGGCTCCAATGTATCGAGCATTTTCAGAATCATATCAATATGCTCTTTTGTCAGATCTCTGCTAACTCCTCCGACTTTGGATATTGAATGTATAACTCTGTTTCCAGTGATTCTCTCCAGTACATCCAGTACTGACTCCCTGTACTTCCAGCATTCATAAAAGAGACTCTCAAATCCAAAACCATCGGCAAACAGGCCAAGCCAGAGAAGGTGACTGTGAACTCTGTTGAGTTCACCAACTATAACTCTTATATACTCTGCTCTTTCAGGGACCTCGGCATTGAATAGTTTTTCAACTGACTTTGTATAAGTTATGCCATGGAGTGCACTGCATATTCCACAGATTCTTTCGCAAATATATGTTGTTTGATTATAGTCCTTTGTGTCTATGAATTTTTCAAGCCCTCTGTGCACATAGCCCAGCGACGGAAGTACTCCAACAACAACATCATTGTCCAGTTCAAGTTTTAACGATACTGGCTCTGGTAAAACGGGATGTTGAGGACCAAAAGGTATTATGGTTGTCATGTATTTTCCTCTCAAATTGCTTTAAGCCAAGGGACTTTTTGGACTGTTTGGCGTTAAGTAAAGGTGGCCTTTGTAGTCTATTGCTAAACCTTCGAAAGTCAATCCGAAGAGATCCTGATACTCATTCTCGATCAGAAGTGCACATAGATAAATGCCTGACATACTCTTGGGCTTCTCACCGGGTTTCACAAAGTACCTTAGATTCTTTAATTTGTTATCTTTCTCAAAAATATAAATTAAATCGTGACCATCGTTAGCCTTCAGGCATATCATAGTAGAATATCGATAGCCATCATTTTTTAAGCCCTCAACAGTTTTTACCAGCTCTGAGCTGCTTTTAATTTCTACCTCATTCTCAAGCATTCGATGGCACCTCGTTTCCTTTCAATGGTACTTCTTTTCCTTTGATATTCCCTTTCTTCTTATTTTCAAGTATTGAAAGGGCTGCCACTACACCGTCAAGTATGGCTTCAGGCCTTGGGCAGCATCCAGGGACATATGCGTCTACAGGTATGACCTGGTCCACTCCGCCTATCACATTATAGCAGTTATGGAATATCCCGCCTGTAGATGCACAGGCGCCTACAGCTAAAACGACTTTCGGGTCCGGGATCTGGTTATAAATATTTTTTAACACATTGACGTTTTTATAATTTATCGAGCCTGTAACTACCATTATATCAGCTTGTTTGGGAGTACCAATATTTAAAACGCCAAATCTTTCAGCATCATATAAAGGAGTAAGACAGGCTACTACCTCAATATCACAGCCATTGCAACTGTTACAATTTACATGTATGATCCATGGTGATTTTGCTAAACTCATAAATAGCCCTCTTTCACACTATTTTTACTCCACTAATGTACAGGAACGCTATGTTCACAATGGAAATTGCTAACAGGAATGTCCAGCTTAATTTGAGCATCCATTGCCAGTACACTCTTGCAGTAATGTTGTCTATAACAATCACTAGCAAGTAGGCAACGATAGCTATGAGTGCACCTATCAATGGGTTTGCTGCCCAGAATACGAAAATGAGTCCTGTTAAAAATACGTACTCATAGAAGTGCGCAATCTCAATGGTTGCAAACCCCGGTCCTGAATATTCGGTAAGCATACCTTTAACCAGCTCCTGGTGAGCATGGTGAGAGGTTGAATAATCAAAGGGTGATTTTTTCAGTTTTATATTCAGAACAAATAACATTGCTATGAATATAAGAGGCGTATACATCAGTATAGGGGTCGATGCATCTAACACTGCGGATAATTTAAAGGTGCCGGTAAGCAGGTATATTGCAAGAGCGTATAAGATCAATATTGGTTCATAGGACAGTATAGCCATGATTTCCCTTGAACTTCCTGCTCTGGCATATGGAGAACCAGTGCTCATTCCTCCTACAATGAGAGCTAGCGAAGCTACTGTGTATACGAATATTATCATCAGCATATCTGCCTTAAATACTAACATCAAGAGGCTCAATATTATAAAGATCAGGTACACTACTACGTAAAAGTTTTGAGACCCGTTTACAATCATGTTGTCTTTACTGAGGAGCTTCTTGACATCATAGTATGGCTGTAAAATAGGCGGACCAACTCTTCCCTGTAGTCTTGCAGTAATTTTCCTGTCAATTCCTGCAGCTAAACAGCCGATAATAGGAGCACCAATTAATACAAGAACAACTGTTAAAACACTGTTCATATCCATTATAGTACTCCTCCTGCTAATGCAATTACAATAAGAATTATGGAAATTGCATATCCTATTGTTGTAAGTTTACTTTCTCCAAAAGTATTTTGAAGATATATGTTAGAGACGTTACTTTTATCGTAGCTGCAAAGTCCATTTCTGAACATTAATTTGTCCCTTTCCAGGTTGTTCTCCCCACACATATAATAACCAGCCTTACGAGGAGTGAACATATTTTTGGTAGCTAAATAGAGTATAATAGCCAGAGCAAGCACTACGAATATTACTGCGTAAGCAAATTCCCCTATTTCAGAGGCAAATAGACCAGCCTGTCCTGAAACATTAGGTGCGGCTTTGAGCAGAATTTCGACCTGGGGTCTGATGAAGTAGTCGTATATTTGGAATACAAGAATACTTGTAGCTACAATGGATAACCCAAGGAACGACAGTGGGAAATATGTTTCCGGCTTTTTGTGGTGAACTGCATTTTTATCCATAGTAGATGATAAAATTGTTCCAAGCCACTTAGCGTAATAGACTGTAGTGAGTGCACTTCCGAGTACGAGGAAGACTATCACAATAGGGTTTTCTGAAGCTGCTTCCATTGATACCCATTTTGTAAGCAATACACCAAAGGGTGGTAACAGCATGGATACCATTCCCAGAGCTGCAAGAGTGGTGAGAAGAGGAGCCTTTTTAATTAACCCTGCCATGTCCTCGATATCTCTGCTTCCTATGGTGTGCTCAATTTCACCTGTGCACAGGAACAGAAGAGCTTTTGATATTGCGTGGAACAGAATAAGCATAATCGCGGCAGCTACAGCCAGAGGGGTGCCTATTCCAGCACTTGCGATAATTAAT
>DUGS01000202.1:0-753 GCA_013331265.1 Methanosarcina sp. | reverse complement strand
AGAAGAGCTTTTGATATTGCGTGGAACAGAATGAGCATAATCGCAGCGGCTACTGCTAGAGGCGTACCGATTCCAGCACTTGCGATAATTAATCCCAGGTTTGCAATCGTGGAATAAGCAAGTACTCTCTTGGCATTTCTTTGAGATAAGGCTAAAGCTGAGCACATAACGAAGGTAAAGCTACCATAAACTGCAATAGCTGTCCCGAGGCTTGAGCCCGCAAAGGCCGGTACAAGTTTGACAACTAAGAACACACCAGCGTTCACCATTGTGCTTGAGTGCAGTAATGCAGAAACCGGAGTTGGAGCTACCATTGCGCCTAAGAGCCAGCTCTGGAAAGGCATCTGAGCAGATTTCGCAAAGCCTCCTATACAGAGTAAGGCGACAGGAAGGGCTACAGCGGCCATCGCTGTTGCATCAGTTCCAGCGTAAGTTCCAATTCCAGAAAGGGTACTTATGTCATAATTAGTAGCGAGAAGAATTATGCCTACAGATAAAGCAATTCCACCAACCAGGTTTAAAGCCAGAGCCCTGAAACCATTGTCGATTCCTTCCTGATCCATGTTGTATGAGATCAACACGAACGAACACAGAGTTGTTAGTTCCCAGAAAAGAAACAGCCATCCCAGTGTGTCGGCCATGACAAGACCGTTCATGGATGCAAGGAAGAAACTCATTGTAAAGTAAAATGTCCTCTGTCTGTTTAAATGTCTGTGCTCCTCATATTCATCCATATAACCGGTTGCGAATAAT
>DUGS01000136.1:16314-16450 GCA_013331265.1 Methanosarcina sp. | reverse complement strand
AGAAGGGCGTGACCTGAGAGGTCTGGTGGCAATCGTCGGTAAGGAAGCTCTGTCCGAAAGAGACACCAAGTTCCTCGAGTTTGCCGACCTCTTTGAGGACAAGTTTGTCCGTCAGGGCAGAAACGAAAACAGGACA
>DUGS01000136.1:2800-16132 GCA_013331265.1 Methanosarcina sp. | reverse complement strand
CAGGGCAGAAACGAAAACAGGACAATCGAGGATACTCTGGAGATCGGATGGCAGATTCTCACTCACCTTCCTGAGAACCAGTTGGGTAGGATTGACAACAAATATATCCAGAAATATCACCCGGCGCACAGAAAGGCTAAGTGATCGCCATGGCTCAGCAGGACGTAAAACCAACTCGTTCGGAGTTAATCAATCTCAAGAAAAAGATCAAGCTGTCTGAAAGTGGGCACAAGCTCCTGAAGATGAAAAGAGATGGTCTGATCCTTGAGTTCTTCAAGATCCTTAACGAAGCAAGGAACGTCAGAACCGAGCTGGATGCTGCCTTCGCAAAAAGTACGGAAAAGATCAACCTGGCCTCTGCTGTGAATGGAATGGTTGCAGTCAGGTCAACCGCCTTTACAGCAAAAGAATCTCCTGAAATCCAGCTTTCAGGGCACAATATCATGGGTGTTGTAGTGCCAAAGATCAACTCTACAGGTGTCCGCAAGCCTCTCTACGAGAGGGGCTACGGTATTATCGGGACAAATTCGTATATCGATGAGACTGCTGAGGCCTATGAGGACCTTGTAGAAAAGATCATCACTGCAGCAGAGCTTGAGACTACAATGAAAAGGCTCCTTGATGAAATCGAGAAGACCAAGAGACGTGTTAACGCTCTCGAATTCAAGGTCATTCCCGAACTCATTGCGACCATGAAGTACATCCGTTTCATGCTTGAAGAAATGGAAAGGGAAAACACCTTCAGGCTGAAGAGAGTCAAGGCAAGAATGAGAGACTAAGCTTGATCTTAACATGGTAGGGTGCGACGATCGACCAAATTTGGTTGAAAAAGTAGTACATAAGTTAGGTGAACCCCAAAACCAGGCCCGCCTGTTACAGGTGGCCTGGAGAATTTCCCTTTTAATGATGGTCATGGGGTTCATCATTATGCTAAGAACAATTTCGGACTATATGTGACCTGAATTTCAGGATAATTCTTATCCTGAATCCAGTCACTGATTTTGCTTTTGTTTACTAATGGATTAAAATCTACATCTTTTGTGCTTTCAATTCTCAGTTCAGATTTTTATCTATAAGTACTGGTGGACATTTTTATTATTTAGAAAGCTATTTTAACGACAAAAAGTAATCTTTATTTTATATGCAAAACGAAGCAAGGCTTCTCCACATTACCGGTACCGTACAGGGTGTAGGTTTTCGCCCTTATATATATCAGCTTGCAAAAGCCAATGGGCTTTTTGGATACGTGAAAAATCTGGGGAACTATGTGGAAGTTTTTATAGAGGGGGATCGGGAAAGCCTTGATAATTTTCTTAGAGAACTTCCTGAAAAAAAACCTCCTCTTGCTAAAATTACGGAAATCAAAACAAAAAATCTCCCTTTTTCCGGGTATTCCAAATTTATTATCGTGCCCAGTGAATCCGGAGTTTTTGAAAATTCCATAATTCCTCCTGATACGGCTATTTGTGAACAGTGTAGGTCTGAGATTTTTGATCCTTCTTCCAGGTATTACCATTATCCTTTTACAGTATGCACAAATTGCGGACCTCGATATACGACAGTCCGAACCCTTCCTTATGACCGGGAAAATACCACTATGGTAGATTTTCCTCTTTGTCCCGAGTGCGAAAAAGAGTATACTGACCCTCTTAATCGGAGATATCATGCGCAGCCTGTCTGCTGCCCGAAGTGCGGGCCAGAGATCTGGCTTTCGGACCCTGAAGGAGAGGTACTGTCAAAAGGCTATGAAGCAATTGCCAGAGCCTCAGACCTCCTTGAGCAGGGTTCAATTCTTGCTATTAAAGGGTTTGGGGGTTTTCATATTGCCTGTAATGCACGAAAGGAAGAGCCCGTAAACAAGCTTAGAAGCCGGTTAAGGCGTCCAGAACAACCTTTTGCGGTCATGGCAAAAAATGCAGGGGTTGTGGAATCCTTTGCAGAGCTTGAAGGTGCAGGTGGGGAGTACCTTACATCCTATCGCCGCCCTATTGCCGTACTTATCAGGTCAAAGGGATATAACCTTGCGGAATCTGTTTCCTCTGGCCTGCACAATATAGGGGTCATGCTTCCCTATACAGGCACACAGAATCTGCTTTTTGACCGCGTACCTGATGCTGTCTATGTTATGACCTCTGCAAACTTGCCGGGAAGGCCCATGGTTGTTGAAAACAAAGAAGCGCTTGAAAAACTTAAAGGAATTGCCGATTTTTACCTGCTGCACAACAGGGTTATTGCAAACCGGAACGACGATACGGTTATCCGGGCTGTGAATGGACGGGCGGCCTTTATCCGGCGTTCCCGTGGTTTTGTGCCTGAACCTGTAGAGCTGCCTTTCGAGGTCGAAGCTTCTATAGGGGTAGGGGCTGAGATGAATTCCACGGTTACTGTGGCAAAAGGAAATCTTGCCTATATTTCTCAGTATATAGGAAATACCAGTCACGTAGAAACCTTCAGATATCACTCCGAGGTTGTCAGGCACCTTATCCAGCTTACCGGAATCGAACCCTTTAACTGGGGCTGTGACCTGCACCCGGTATTTAATACAACCCGTTTTGCGCTGAAGGTGGGAGGGAAAAATACACTTCAGGTTCAGCATCACCACGCCCACATGCTGGCACTTATGGCTGACAATTCCCTTCCGCTGGATTCCCGAATTCTCGGAATTGCTCTTGACGGAGTCGGATACGGCAGTGACGGCACAGCCTGGGGAGGTGAGCTCTTTGAGTCCTCTTACTTCGGGTTCGAGCGAGCTGGAAATTTACTCCCTCAGCCAATGCCAGGGGGAGACCTTGCATCGAAAACCCCTTCAAGGATGGTCCTGGGTATCCTTTTCGAGAGGCTTGGGAGAGCAGAACTGGAAAAACTTCCCCTTACTTTTCCGAAAGGAGCCACGGAATTTTCAACTGTGATGAAACAGCTTGAAACAGGGGTAAATGTTGTACGGAGCAGCAGCACAGGAAGAGTACTGGACGCAGCGGCGGCACTGCTTGGAATCTGCGGTATTCGGACCTATGATGGGGAGCCATCAATGAAACTCGAATCTGCCGCAAAGAAAAGTACTCATGTTATAGATCTTCCCATTGTCTTTATGAAAGACAGGGACTCAGGAGTTCCTGTGCTTGACACCACCGAGCTCCTTCTGGGAGTATATGAACTTTCCGGAAAGTATTCTCCTGAAACTCTTGCTTTTGCGGTTGAAGAAAGCCTTGCAATGGGAATTTCAGAACTTGCCGCGTCTCTTGCTGCAAAAAAGGGACTTGAAATGATAGGCCTGAGCGGAGGGGTTGCTTATAATGACCACATCACTTCGCGCATTGCAGAAACTGTTACAGAAGCGGGTTTTGAATTCCTGGGCCACCGCCAGGTCCCCTGTGGAGATGGGTGCATCTCCTTTGGGCAGGCCATAGCAGCCGGGCTTAGAGCAGGTTCAGAAGGAACTCAATAATGCAGGAAGTATTTAATTACGGGGATCAAAAATCAACTTTTACCGCTTCTGGTAGTTCTTATCTGGAACTTACTCATCCAACATACTGAAATTTGATCCGAAAAACAGAAATACAAAATTAAATAAATGATCCATGCCTATATGGGAGTGGGAGCATAAAATGGGGCTAGGTAGTATACGAATTAGAGTTGTAACAAACAGGGATGAAATTCTTAATCTTGAACACGATGAGAGGGCGGTGCATCTCGCTTTTCGGCCCTCGGATAAGGATCTTTTCAGTCTTGTCAAGACCTGCCCTGCAATAGAAATACTTCAACTTCCGGCATCTTCCTATGAAGGGCTTTCAAAATTTATCAAGATGTATCTTGCGTCTTCAGGCATTAATCTTATAAAAGGGGATGTCAGCGGGCACTGGCACGACCTTCATAATTATTTTGTAATTCCTTCCTATGTACTTGAAAAAATAAAGGAACTGGAGGTCCAGGGGAGGACTGAAGAAGAGATAATCGATGAGATAACGAATCTCAGGAAAATCAGCCCTGATATGATCCTCCATCTGCTTCACAGTTCGTTCCTTTCACCAGGCACCGAAAAGCCAGGCATGAATAAAGTTTAACATATTTTAAAAATAAACAGTTTTTTCTCCGGCTTAAAGGCGCTTCCACCATTTTCTTGAGGCTTTTTTCTCTTCTATCAGCCTTAATCCTTCCGCTGAAAGCTTTTGCTGCATCCTGTACTTCCTGTTTTCTTCATTGAGCCTGGAAACTTCTTCTTCTTTGCTTACAAGAGTTCTTTTGAGTTGTTTTATTAACTCCTCATCCTCTCTGAGCTGTTCTGCAAGTTTTTCTTCCCCGATATATCCTGAGAGCTGTTTTTCAAGCTTTCTGACTTTTTCTTCGCTTGCGGCAAGCATGGCTTCAGCTGTGTTTATTCGTCTCTCTTTTCCGTTGAGCTTCTCTTCAATTCTCTTTATTTCTTTACTCTTTGCAATAACCTCTTCAGCAAGAATCTTAAGGTCCCGGTCCTTTACTGAAATGCCTTCTTCAAGTTTTTCAATATCCCTTTGTTTTTTCAGAAGTTTCTCCTGAAAAGTTCTTAGTTCTCCGGTTTTTATTTCGTGTACCTTCTCAAGATTGCTTCTCTCTTCTTCCTTTTTGTCAAGTACGGACTCGAGTTTTTCTATCTCCGCATTTCTATCTGCAAGATTCTCCAGTAATTCCTGAATTTTTGAGTCCTTTTCCTGAATCCCTTTTCCAGAAACGCTTATTGCTTCTTCTTTTTCATTCAGCTGGGTTTTAAGTTCTTCAAGAACACTGTTATTTTGATTAATTCTGTTTTCTAGTCCTTTTATTGCTTCATCTCTTCGAATAAGCTGATCTCCCAGATCCTTTACAGCTTCGTCTCTTTCAGCAAGGCAATTTTCAAGGTTTCTTATTTTTTCCTTCTTTTCAACTATTTCCTGCTCAAATTTTCCGATTATATCTGCTTTTTCGGTTTTTGCTTCAGTTTCTTCTCTTAGAATTCCTATCTCACTCTCCCTGCCTGCAAATTTTAACTCGGAGTCCTTCTTTGAGAGCTGTAAATTAAGGGAATTAATTACTTCTTCTTTTTCTTTTATTTCCTTTACTGCTGAATTAAAAGAGAGATCTGTTTTAGAAATGCCTGTTTCAGGGAGGTCTTTCTCTGGCTTAGAGGCTTGAAGCTCTTTTTTTTCTGAAAGAAGACAGAGTTGTCCCCTTGTGTTTTCACAGATATCAGCCCATGCGAGAATGGCTGATAATGGCGTTATCCTCTTAAATATGGTGTCTCCTGTCTTGCAGCCGTAGATTTCGCTTGCAATATAACCTTCTACGGTGTTCAGGTCAAGGTTTTGATCTCCCAGCCTGGAGCTTGTTGCATTTCCTTTTTTTGCCTTCCCTCCATTTTTCTGCAGAAAATTAACAGTCTCGGAAAATGTTTTCCATGGGAGAAAAGGCTGGTTTTTCAGGTTATCAACATAGATTCCGTCTTTTTCGGCTCGGGCTTCGAAAAACCGTTTTCCGTTCATAAGTGGAATCTTTGCTGGATTTCCTTTTTTATCGAACTGGTCTTTGATTTTTGCAACAACAGGGTCTTCCATGCATGGGCCTCGTAACAGTCTTAGTTTCTGCAATATAATAAGTATAACATTTAATATAAGTTATGTTTTCCAGAAGTTAATCTGGTGAGAGTAAATGATTTGCAGAGCACAGGCATGATTTCCTCCCTGCTGCGAGTTCTTTAAAAGGAATTTATGACTGAATGCAATTCTTTACTTCCTAATACCAGAGGAGCAACAAATAATTCTGAAATCGAGAGCAGAAACTTAAAACAGCAGATTGAGACCTGGATTTTTCCTTCCTTCTCAATACCTTTATATACTTTGTAATTATTTGAAATGTCGTTTAACCAGTTAAATCTGAAATCTACATCTATAAACCGTCTGGAATTTAATACTGGGTCGGGGATCAAAGCCATACTGAAAAATCAACGGCGTTGATTCTATAAACAGGGGTATTAATTTGTAAAGGCCTGACGGTTTTACAGGGAGATGCATCAAAGATTAATACGTTTATTTTTCAGGACTCTTTGCTTTTTAAAAGGTTGTTTATTATATTTGATGTATATATATTTTTAATACCCGTAGCTGTTTTTTGCCATGAGCTTCTCTCTATTGAGGTTGTGAGTTTTTCCGATGACGGTTAGTATATCTATTTTTGAAATATATATTTAATTGCTTTCTGTTAGAAAAAGGAAAAGATCCGGACCTTTACCTGTACCTCTTCAGATGCGATATGAAATATTAAGAAGTGTGTGGAGTATTGATGAGCAAATCAAACCAGAGGTATATATATGGATGATCTACCGGAAGAAGTTCAGAAACTGATCGAAGAACTGGATGAGGCAGCAGAAGATGAGGATGATGATGCAGTCAAAGAGCTGGCTCAAAAGTTTCTGGCCACCGGTGCTGATGTGGAAGCGATCACCCTCGAAAAACTTTCTCTCCTGGTGATGGACGGCGAGGAGGAAATGGCCCGGGGGTGGACAGAGGTGGCAATTCAAATAGGCCTGGACCCTTTCAAAACCCTTATAGAGGGCCTTGCAGCAGGTATGAGCCTTATAGGTAAAAAATACGAAAAAGGAGAGGCTTTTGTACCCCAGCTTCTTATCGCTTCAACTGCAATGTACGGTGGAATGGACCTTCTTGCCCCCTATATGAAACAGGACGAAAATAGTGGTTCAAAGGCTGCAACGGTCATCATCGGTACAGTTGAAGGTGACGTCCATGACATTGGAAAAAGCCTTGTAAAGACCCTTCTCAGTGCAAATGGTTTTAACTGCGTGGACCTTGGAAATGATGTACCTGCTTCCAGGTTCATTGAAGCTGCAAAGGAGAAGAAGGCAACAGCAGTTTCCATGAGCACACTTATGACCACAACCATGGCCGAAATGCCAAAGGTTGTCAAGCTGCTTGAAGATGAAGGCATCAGGGACAAATTGCTGGTAATGGTAGGAGGTGCCCCTATCACGACCGAGTATGCAGCCCAGATAGGGGCAGATGTATCTCCTCACGATGCCGCAGGTGCAGCAAGCTGGCTGAAAGGAGCAGTTTTTGACTTCCCGTCTGAAGGCGTGAGATGGGGTTGAATTTAAACAGGTTATTTTGAGAATTTACCTGGATTAAAATGCATAAGTAGTAAAAAAGGAGACAAAAACATGGTAGCTGAGATGACCTCAAAAGAAAGGGTCTTTGCGATGCTCAACAGAAAGCCGGTTGACAGGGTCCCTGTGATCACCGGCTCTGCTATGGTCAAGGAGTATATAGAAAAAAGCGTGAGTTCCTGGCCGGACTATCATTGTAATGCAGAAATGATGGTCAATACTGTGAGCCTTATGCATACCGACGCCGGGCTTGACAATATTGTCATGCCTTTTGGTATGTTCATAGAATCCAAGGCTCTTGGTCTTGAAGTTAAGATGGGAAGGATTGATATTCAGCCTTCAGTAAGGAGCTTTTTCAGTAAACCTGATGAAGTAAAGTATGACAATTTCCTTGAGGATAAATTTGTAAAAACCACACTTGAAGCCATTAAACTCGCAAAGGAAAAGTATCCCGATGCAGCAGTTACTGCTTTTCTCGTTGGGCCCATAACTCTTACAGGAGACCTCATGGGTGCAGAGAACCTTTCCATGCTAAGTATCAAATGCCTCCAGAAGGAAAAGCAAATGCAAAAAATGCAGGACTGGCTTTCTAAATCCCTGGAGATTAACAAGATATATGCCGAGGCCTGTATAGAGGCAGGAGCTGATGTCCTGTACTATTCGGATGCGTCAGCGTCCCCTAACCTCGTAATGCCTGAATTCTATTACCAGGTAGCTGTCCCTGCTGAAAAAGAAATAGGCGACTTTGTGCATCACCTTGGATGCCCCTGGGAACTCCATATCTGCGGAGATACTGTTCCTATCATAGAAGGGATGGCTTCCACAGGCGCAGAGTGCCTGAGTGTGGAACAGGCTGTTAATATGAAGGAAGCGACCAAGATCGCAGGGAAAGTACCTGTTGTCGGGAATTTAACTCCTCTTATGATGGTTGAAGGTACTGAAGAGCAGATCATTGCAGAAACTAGAAAAGGACTCGATGACGGAGCAAAGGCCAGCATGCTCGGATGCGGAACCCCACCCCTGAGCACCCCAGACAGACTCAAGACCTGGGTTAAAGCTGCAGCTGACTGGTCTTCAGAAAACCTCTGATGAGTGAATTGAAAGATCTTTTATTTTACTGGATCAGGAACTGAGGTATAGATTTCGGGCGTTTCTTCGTGCCTCTCCTTTGAAGACGCCTGATTCTACTACCTTAATTCCACTACCTGTTATCACTTGTATTATCTGTGTTCTTAATTATCGTCATAGGAGCGATAGCTATGGAAATTAATCAGGAAAAAATAAGCAAAGTAATGAAATATCGCTGGGTGGTGTTTGTAATCCTCGCCCTTGCATATTTCTTTGTGTATTTCCACCGCGTGTCTACCGCAGTAGTAGCGTCTGACATAATGAATACATTCGGTGTAGGCGCTGCATCTATAGGGCTGCTCGGTTCAGCTTACTTTTATGCTTATACGGCAATGCAACTTCCCAGTGGGATTTTAAGTGACAGCTGGGGCGTAAAAAAGACTGCAGGCGTCTTTACAATGCTTGCTGCAGTCGGGGCTGTCCTTACCGGAATTGCTTCCAGCTTCACGATGGTCCTTATAGGAAGAGTACTCATAGGGATAGGGGTTGCAATGGTCTACATCCCTGTGATGAAGGTGCTTGCCATCTGGTTCAAAAAGAATGAGTTTGCTTCAATGTCCGGGGTCCTGCTCGCAATAGGAAATATAGGAGCCTTAAGTGCAGCCGGCCCTCTTGCCATAATGGCAGCTGCCTTTGGAGACTGGCAGAAGGTCTTCCTGATGCTTGGCATCTTTTCCGGGCTGCTTGCAGTAGCTATTTTCGTTCTGGTCAAGGACAAGCCTGAGGATATGGACTGTCCCACAGTCGCGGAGATTGAAGCTTATGAAAAAGGCGAGAGATACATTCCCCCAAAAGCTATTGAAAAGATTCCGATGGGAGAAGCCCTCAAGCAGACTTTCAGCTCAGGAATGAAGTTCTGGCCTCTGTCCATATGGTTCTTCTTCATGTACGGAAGCCTTATGGTCTACCAGGGACTATGGGGAGGACCCTTTTTCAGAGACGTCCTCGGCTGGGATAAAGGGACCTATGCAGGCATCCTTTCCTTCATAGCAATCGGTATGATCTTTGGCTGTCCTATTGCAGGCTATCTCTCTGATAGGGTGCTCAAGTCCCGAAAAAAAGTCCTTATTGTCGGTACTGCAGTATATATAGTGCTCTGGGGAGTAATCTGGTCCCAGGCAGGAAACGTTACCAGCACCACCGCATACACCCTCATCCACTTCCTCTTCGGGTTCTTTGGAGGTTTCTTCGTTGTATCCTATGCCCAGATAAAAGAATGGTTCCCTCCATCAATCATGGGAACTGCAACCGGTGCGTATAATATCTTCCCCTTCCTTGGGGGTGCCATCTTCATGACACTGACCGGGAAGATGATGGAAGTCTCTGACGGGGCTGTTGCTTCCGTAGCTCAGTACAAATCAGTCTGGCTCCTTATGCTTGCGTGCATGGTTTTTGCCTTCCTCTGCCTGCTTGTCTCGAAAGAAAAAGGCGCAGAAACAGTGACTGCCGCTGTAAAAGTTACGGATGCCGAGGAATTACCGACTGGTTCTCAGAGGTGAGTCATTAAGGTAGGGCGAGAACAGAGGTAAAAAATAAAGATATGAAGAAAGACAGGAATGGCATAAGCAATAGTCTTACTTTCAGGTTTACAGGCCTTAGGTATTGACTTTAATAAGGTAAATGGTTCTTCGAGTTTACAGGAATGTTAATTTCCAGAAGTGTGCATAAGACCTTTAAATAAAAGTAGTAAATAAAAGTAGTGGTTCCATAAATTAAATATTTCAGAAAGTGTGCAGTAAAAACCTGTGAAAAACGAAGAACTTCATTTACACATTTCCCAGGCAGGAAATTGCCAGATCCCTGTTCAATGTTTCACGCTGATAGCAGTACAATCAAGCTTTTCCTTGAAATACTGCCGTCACATATTTTCCATACAGACCGTAAAATCTCAAGGAGTTTATCTATGCAGGCACAAGTTTGCCATTTTTTATGTGCCTGCACAGGCTTTTTTCATAAATGAGTTCCGGAACCCTCCGGCCGATATCGTAATCATATAGGATTTAGGGCAGGTATTTAATAACTTTTTGATACATTTAAAATAATAACTTTTTAATATCAAGATCTCCTATAATATAGTGCTTTATAAATTTCAATGAATGTTCCCTTATTTTCTTCTATTAATATTCGGTGGTGTTGTTCATTTTACACCGTTGTTTTGCCCTGAAGATGCTATAAGTCCCTAAGTCCCCGGTGATGAGATTGGACCCGTCCTGCTTGATAAAAACAATTTTCTTATCTGAAAAAAGAAAAAACGTACTGGTTCTTCTTTTAAAAGAAGGTCCCAAGAATATAGAGCAAATTAAAGAGGTCCTTGATGTCAATTCAAGTGCTCTGATGCCCCAAATCAAGAAACTCCTTAAATGGGATCTTGTAACCTATGATACTATTGAAGACGTGTATAAATTGTCTGACATGGGGGTTCTTATCGTTGAAAAAATTGAGGAATTCCTGAACATTATCAATATTTATGTGGAAAACCATGAGTATTGGGAGACCCGTGACCTGAGTGAGATCCCGTATCATATGAGAAAAAGGATCGGAAATCTGGAGCACTGCGAGCTTCTGGAAGCAGGCAGAGATTGCCTCTTTGAGTTCCATCCGGTCTTTGCCGAGAACGTTCTTGCCTCTAATTATATTATGATGGCAAGTTCAACTTTTCAGCCTCAAACAGTGAGTATTTTTTCGAAGGTTCTGCAGAAAAACGCAAAAATTAGTTTTGTACTTACAGAACAGGTTTTTGACAAATTTTTCGATGACTTCCCTGAACAGTTTAAATGTTTTCTTTCTCATAAAAATATGAGCGTCTCCATGCGTGATGGTCACATCGGCCCTCTTACTCTTGTTGTAACGGACACCTTTATGGCTCTCTGGCTCTTTGACAAGAACGGGCGGTTTGACGGGACTACGCTTATAAGTTATGAGGATAGCGCCCTCAAATGGGGAAGGGAACTTTTCACTTATTACTCCAGCATCTCAAATATGGTTTATATCGACCCTGACTCAGGAAAAATGGAGTTTACAGGATATAATATCACAAAAGCCAGTAAATTTTGAAGAGCTTATCCCATAACTCAAAAATGCGTCTCTGAATCTTGAATTTAAAATCAAAAAAGCCAGTAAAACCTGAATTTTTTCAGAATTTATTTACAGCCCTGAGTTCCGACTTTCCTCTCGAAATAAGCCCCTCCGAAAAAATAAATACAAATAAACCGATAAATCCTGCGGGTATAAAGTCAAAGACCCGAGTTTTTGGAGATAACTGCAAAAATAAGTGGATATTCTGAAAAACTTCTGTTAATCTTTCTTTTTCTTTTTTCATATTTGATATTTTTTAATAAATTAACGTCTATTGATGCTGAAAATCCTCATTGGCCACAACATATTAATTATCTATATCAAGATCTATTACTAGATAGTTTATTATTTTTATATGTCCTGTGAGAATTATGTGAGGTAACTTTTTTCTTCTAACTGCAACTGTTTTTAAATATTATATATATTTGCAAAAATTAAAAACAAGAGTTGCCTTAAAAGAAAATGGCTCAATTTAAGTTTTATTCCACAAAATGTAAAACATTCTTAAGTTTTATCTTCACATTCTGTTTTCACTTTCTGTTCTGGACAGCCCCCTTTTAGGTCACGGATTATTCCTTGATTGCTGAGCCCAGAAGCTTTGCGACTATCAGCGCAAAAATCGAGATTCCCAGCGGGATTGCAATTACCATGAACAGGTTTCCTTCATCAGCGTATTTAAACATGAAATAAAACAGAAATGAAGTTACCAATATTCCGATAATCATCAAGATTATAGCTGGTCCACCATATAGCTTTTCAATTGTGTTACTCCTCATGTCCCCCCTCCAGGTAACAGGCCTTTTGAGTGTTATGCTGGCCGGAAACCCTCTGACATAAAATAAAATTAGGATAATTGTATATAAATCTTTAGGTAAAGTTAAACACCCGTTTTATATTTAATATCGTATAGGTACATGCTTATCATCATGAAACAAATACTTCATTTTTTCAGATTTTGATAGGGATGTTTTTGCTTCGACTGAATCTATTTTTTGTTTCACTTTTAATTCCTCTTTTGAAATCCAGCTGAATAAGTATTTTAAAACATCTTTTTAATTTTTTTACTTTTATTCACAATCCTGCTTTTTGTGAATGCACAGAAAAATTGAACACCTTAATTATAATCTATATACATATAAAAGAAATCTATAAATTACGTTTTAAAAAAATTCTTTATATAGATATATTAATATATGATACGAATTAATTAAGTTAATGGGAGGAATTATTTATAAAGAATGTGGGTTCTGGAAGTCATCTGGTCCGAATTTTTATATAATTTATGAGTTTGATGTTGCTGTTTCTATTTTTAACTCATATTTATGCCGGTGGCCTAAAGGGTTATATTATAAAAATTAATTTGAAGGGAATTCAGTTGAATTATTAATCACTAAATAAATAATTGTGATTTTATACGTGATCAAATATTAAATATCAACTGAATATTAATTCAATCTTAAACGGAATGGGGGGAATATTCTTTGCGGAAGATAAAATCCAAAGCATACTATCTGGATGTTATATTTTCACAGATTGTAATACTGCTGGTCCTGTATGCTCTTTGCGTGTTTATTGTGCCCACGCTTGTATGAGTTTTAGGGCCTGCTAGTCTTGCACAAGGAAAGAATCGAATGAATGTAACTGGTCTCTGGGGGGATGATCTGGCAAAATTTAGAGTAAAGCCATGGTTTGTGGACATGGTCTTTATGCATATCATGTTTGTGGTGATCCTGTATATTGTTTACACATACATAGTGCCGACCATAGTCCCTGTTTGATTGGAATAAAACTATAGAAATCTCCAGAAGTAAAAAATATGCTATAATTCTGGGGAATTAAAAATTCCCTATTCTAAAAAGTAAGGAAACATCCTGGAACTCTGGTTCGAAAATACAGTTTTGAGGGGGTAACTGACTTGGAAGAAGGAATAAACGCTCAGATGGAAATGAATAAACGCATAAGTGAAGGAATGAAGTCTCAGATTGGAAACATTCGTAAAAAAA
>DUGS01000136.1:2255-2568 GCA_013331265.1 Methanosarcina sp. | reverse complement strand
TCTACTTAGACGTTATTTTTGTTCAGATTGTGCTTTTGCTACTGTTGTATGGTGTCTGTGTGTTGGTAGTGCCCAAACTGGTCTGAATGCCTGTATTTAATTCTGGAGTATATTATGTTCTCTTCGGTGGAGTGGCCCTCCCTCTTCCGAAAATCCCCTATTTCAGGTGGGACCTTAATTTCTGTTCTCTTTATCTTGAAGTACTCTTCATGCAGCGTTTGCTTCTGTTATTTCTTTGCGGAATTGCCAAATTTGTTTTGCACATGCTTTCGAAATATATTCTTTAAGGAAACTATCTAACTTTCTAAAACTA
>DUGS01000136.1:0-2067 GCA_013331265.1 Methanosarcina sp. | reverse complement strand
CTATCTAACTTTCTAAAACTATCTGACTTTATAGAACATTATAACCGTTATATGCTAAAAGCTTACAAATTTAGACAAACCTACAGCAGATCAGAAGATTTTGATTGAAAAACACATTGGTAGCTGCAGATATGTGTTCAACTGGGCTTTAGCACAAAAGATAAAAACATATGAGGAAACGGCTAAGTCAGTTTCCCAATTTGATCTGAATAGACAACTTATGCAACTTAAAAAAGAACAACTTTTCCTATAAGAAGTAAATGCACAATCATTACAGGGCATGACTAAACAGGTTGAATCTGCATTTACAAAATTTTTCAGAGATGAGAAAGGCTTTCCTAATTTCAAATATGAATAGTGGTTCAGGGAATGAAGCAAGAAGCTCCTTCCTCGACGGCTACCGGGCCGACAGGGAGGAGTAGTTCATTTCTCAACTCTGCAGTACCTGTTTCTTCACACATTGAAACGCTCTGACTATCGTATAAAATGGATACCTTTATTAAAGATTATTTTGTTGATTACAGATCAAATTATATCCCGATAAATCCAGTGGCTGTTCAGATTTTTTTGTTTTCTTCATTCTTACTTTTTTGCATGCAAAAAAGAGTATCCAATTGAATTCAGAATAATCTGATTCTAATAATGTCTGGAAAATTCATTAATTGGCTGGAATTTTAGCTGAAAACTGGTATCTGTAGAAATTAAATCTGTATAATTGGGATAGACGGGTGTATCTAATTCAATCATTTTATACTGGAACCAAAAATAAAAGTAATTTGGAGGGTTGAACTTCTATTGATAACTTCAACAAAAATAAATCCAATGAGAGTTTTTATAAAATATAAGGGTTATTCTGGAGTTCGCAGATATACACAATAATATATTAAAGATGCCCTGACCTGCGACAAAAGAAATAAAATTCCACTTTATTCTGATTTTTTTCCTGGTTTTGTCCCTAATGCTTTTCAGAAAGTTATCTATGTATTTATTTAATATGTTTAATTAAGTATGGCACATGATGTTGATTTTAAACATCTTCCTAAATAATATGTGAAACTAAAAGAAAGGATGTAAATACTAGTTATCTACAAATAAATCAGGTAGTTATAGAAAAATATTTAATGAAGAATTTTTTACTATCAAATGAAAAAAACTCAATAGATCGGGAGGACAAACTTTGAAAATAAGGGTTGTGAGTTCTAGAGAAGAAATCTTTACATTGAATCCAAACGAAAGAATAGTTCACCTGGCTTTCAGGCCTTCAAACAAGGACATTTTTTCCCTTGTTGAGAACTGCCCAAAGATTGAGGTAATACAGCTTCCGAAATCATACAGGCGCACGGTCTCAAAATCCATAGAAATGTTCCTTGAAATGCAGCGTATCCAGCTGATAGAAGGAGATGTCTGGGGCCACAGAAAGGACATAAACGAGTATTACCGCATTCCTTCCTCTATAATTGAAGAGATAAGGGAATTGAAGATTGAAGGCAAATCCACTGAGGCTATTGAAGAAAAAGTCTCAAGGGAGAGCAAACTTAACCCCGAAATGGTTGCGTACATCCTCAGAAAGGATGTTACTGCCTGAGCCTCTAAAGTGTGTTCAGGCTCCCATTTCATTTTTTTATTTTAATTTCTATTGCTTTGTAATTTTTATTATTTTTTCTTTATTTGTTACTTTTTAGGTATAGTATATTACAGCTTTATTACTATTTTTTCTATTTATTACTGTTTTTATATTTATTACTTTTTTTATTGTTGTTGCTATTTTTTTATTTATTACTATTTTATTTTTATTACTCTTTATTTTAGATTTCTCTTCTATTTTTGTTAGTCACTAATTTTATAATCTGATTTTTTTCAATTAGTTCTCCCAGCAAAACGATTTATAATACGTTATTGAAAAAAACTTTTATCTTATGTTCTTCCCTCTGTTAGTGTAGAAGTTTCTCGGAGTCAGTGCGGTAAATTTAATTGAACGGAGCATCCCGGAAATTCAGGTCAGTATTCACTTATATCTACCAGCTGAAAGCTCCAGAGACTCTGTGTTTTTTCCAAGACTTATGAATA
>DUGS01000074.1:6061-12896 GCA_013331265.1 Methanosarcina sp. | reverse complement strand
GGTCACTGAAAGGGGAGCATATCCACCTGTAACACTGGTACTGAAGTCTGCTTCAGGAAGAACGTTACTTCCATTTCCTCCCTGCTCCTGCAGTACAGTTATAACAGCAGTTTTTTCATCCATACCATTAACGTTACTTACTTTCAGGGTAACTGTATAATTACCTGCTACAGAATAAGTATGCCTTGGATTCTGACTTGTTGACGTGTTCCCATCTCCAATGTCTCCAAAGTCCCAGTTCCATGCAGTTGGATATCCGGTACTTGTGTCACTAAACTGGACAGTTAATGGGACATTTCCAGATGTTATATTTGAAGTGAAATTCGCAACTGGAGCTGACGGTAGAATTACCGTAATTGTTTGAAGCATTGAGTGGCTTGAAACGTCATTTGCTACCGTTAGATTAGCCGTATAAGTTCCTGGATTAGTATATGTATGAGCGATATTTGCAGTACTGCTAACAGGCGAACCGTCCCCAAAATCGAGCAGTTCGGTAGTCTGGTTGATGCTGTGATCTTCAAAAATCACACTTTCCCCGGCATATACGGGATTTGGAGAAACTGTGAATTTTGCAGTCACGTCAGAGAACCTGGCAGGCCTTACCCAAGACGAATTACCCAGATCTCCCATGTTATAAAATACTCCGCCGTGCTGGCTGGTATAATTTAGGATTGAGTCCAATCTTGATTCTGAAGTTTGATAGCTTCGAGTAACGACTGGAGTAATTTCATGCCCAAATAACACCAGTACAGTACCTGTTTTTATTGCGTAATCTATTCCATATTCTATAGACTGTAAGCTAGTACCTGACTGGTCATCTATTTCTACACCATACAGAAGTCGGTCATCGTCCCATTCGTAATAAGCCAGTAGTGTTTCATTTACGTTATCATTTAGAACATCAGGGGTTATTGTCCTGAGCGTCCGGAAATAAGGGGATAGTAACGCATCGGTATCTCGATTTCTGGCCGAATTGGGATATGCATGGGTATAAACTGGATAACCATAACGTGTCAATTCTACGATGTTCGGGAAAATTTCCTGGTCCAGCCAACCTTGAGGAGTGTTATTGTTTAGATAAATAATTGCATTTTCGTGATTGTACCCATGTGTAGATATTTCCCATCCAGCTGAATGAAGCTTGCCCAGTTCATCTATTACATGCTGTGGCCTGTGACTCACTTTGTTTGCATTCATGGTGCATGTAGCGTTATACTTCTGGAACATTGACAGATATTGATAGCAGTTGTGAATATTCCCTGCGTCGTCCCAGGATAGGGCAATGCCCCCTGGTCTATCTGAAGCCCTTATGCTGTGGAGATCATTTACATATAAATCCAAGACCTCTGATGAATTTAGTGTTCTGTTATACTCATAAAAAGCATATATATCCCCATTTAACCCGTTCTCAGCACCAGGAGACGATCCTATCGTCCAGCTATCTGCATTATTGCTGAGACCTAAAGTAGTTGCCGTATAATCCACGCCTTTTCCACTGGCAATTCCATTGATGTATAATTGAGCATGAGAACCATCATATGTTACAATAGCTTCATAGTCTTCATTGGGCTCAATCTGACAATCACTGTGACCAGAAATAGTTTGACCATCTGCGTAAATTTCATGCTTTATGGTTGAATTTATATGGTCAATACTGATCCTGCATGTGTCATTGCCTTTAGAAACCAAATATGTACAATTGGTCGGATTGATGTAATTATAACAGAAAAAGACCCCGAATGTTATATGCGGATCAGTGAATGTTAACTGCTTATTTTCAGGTATTATTACTCTGTTCTGTCCATTAAAATGTCTTGCTGTTTGTCCTGTTGGCAGAATAAAGGTTGTACTGCCATAATTTATACCATTATTTCCGTATCCCGAATTGTCAACTATAGTATTTCCAGTGTCTTCACACCAGTTATAATATACAAGTTGATTTGCATCTGCATATGCAGTACTAACCATACTTAGCATAAATATGAGAACTAGTCCATATTTTGAATATGGTTTAAACTTATGAGATATCATCGTGATCAGACCCTCTTTAATGAGATAATATCATCCGTTTTTCCGGCACATAGTGACTAAAAGCCTCCTTTTTTTCATTATATTTCAAAAACATATTATTTTGAAGAATAGAGCAAAAATCTCCCTTTTTAGATTATAATACGTTTAAGAGTGATTCCTTAACCAGAATATTCAATCCAAAAATTTATGTATAGTCTGGTTTTAAGAAAGAATCTTTCTCACAAACAAGTATAAATTATTAAAACAGAAATACTACTACATTCTAATATTTATAATTAAGTCTGTAGTGTTAATATTGTATTCAAGAATGATGATTAAAAAACAGCTGTAGTTACGAGTTTAACCCTAAGGTGGGAAGTCCCCTTTCCTTGAGCATAGCAACAGGTAGGGTATGAAAGCCGTCAACTTAACAATACACTGAAAATCAAAGTTTTACAAAAATATGTTAACATAAAATGATATAAAGCTCTTTTAAAATTCCCCGATAATCTGAAGCACGATTTTTCTCACCTTTTTAATCCTGTCAAAGTTTATGTAGACAATCTGCTGCCAAGTCCCAAGTGTTAACTTCTTTTCAACAAAAGGGACTGTAAGGCTCGGACCGACTATCAGTGATCTTAAATGAGAGCCTCCATTGAAATCGCCCCATGTCTTGTGATGGTGATAGTCTTTATTCAAAGGAATTAGCTCATTAAGGGTTTCTTCAACATCTTTTGAAAGATTTAGCTCAAATTCCATTGTGGTTATTGCTCCGGTTGATCCTATACAGAATACCGTTACTGTCCCGCTTCTTATTTTTGAATTCTCAACTTCTTCGGATACCATTTCAGTAATATTAACAATACCGCAATCTTCTTTTGCAGTGACTGAAATTTCTCTTGTTTCTACAGGCATGAAACGATATTAGCAGGGCAGGTTAATATATTCTTGCAGCTCCTGAAAGTTTATTTCTAAAATCATAGAGTATCAAAACCAATCTCCTAAAACCAATCTCCTGATCAGTAACTTTAATAATTATTTTAGAACAAAGTCCAAAGAAATAATTTTTTAGTTTTTGGATCAGCTCACAGTCCCGACCAGGCAGAAAAATCTTTGGTAATATAATAAGTTAGCTGTTCAGAAAAAAGAATAGCTTTTGGATATACATAACAGCTTAGTACAAATAGTTTCAAAAAATCCTTGCTTTTTTTATAAAATGTTCTTTGATTGATTTAGGAAAAATATGTTTCTGGCAGACATGGTGATTAGTAAAATAAATATATCAATAAAACCATAACTTACTAATTAAATTATTTCAGTTAGTAAATTACACTAAGCATACTAAATTGTCGTCTGGACCTGGAGCATGCTTGTTGCTCCATAGTCTGAAGAAAAGCCACTATAGAAGCCACTATAGTGTAATTAAGACCAGTAGTTTTGTATAATTTTGAAAAATATTGTTTAAATTATATTTTTAATGTACTAGAACAGTTGAATAAATAGGGACTCAGGGAGGGAAATTATATGACAAGAAAAACAGATGAAGTCGTGTGTCCAAATCCAAAATGTGCATATTATCTTAAGGCTGAAGGAAAGTCCATAATAAAACGTGGAAAATACAAAACCGGGCATCAAAGATACTATTGCAAGCATTGTGAGAAATTTTTTATGGATACAGTAGGCACGGCTGTTTATCGTAAACATCTACCTAAAGAAGAAATAAAATTAATATATCGACTTTTCATCGAAAAAAATGGAATAAGAAGCATTGAACGGATAACAGGGCACCACAGAGATACAGTAAGCAACCTGCTAAAAGATACTGTAAAAAATGAAAAAACAGAAGATTATCTGATCAATCAGATAGGGCTGACAGCTGAAGAATGCGAGAAATTGTGGATACTTTTAGAAAAAAAGAGAAGTTCTCCCCGAAAGTCTCCTTAAAAAGGTAGTATAAATAAACCGTTTATGTAATTTGAATAAACTGTTTATGTAATTTGACCCATCAAAAAATTTATTTTATCACTTTTTCTTTTGAATTTTTTATAGCTCAGACAGATAGATTCATCAAAGTAATAAGTATTTTATACAAGGACAAACATCTGTTAAAGAACTTCTGCACTCTGTAAAACTAGCAGGTGCTTGATAACTGGTTATGGGGAGTCAATGTATGCAAAGTAAACTGCTTTGCGCCACTGATTTTCACAGCTAATGCATGTCTTTATGTGATATGACAGTGCAGGCATTTGAGATTCTGAGTGCTTTAGTTAAATATACTTTATTCCGGACTGAAGTCCAACAAACATATAAGCATATTTTGGTGTAATTTGCAAATAAAGGGTCAAAAATATAAAAGGAGTAAAACTATGAGTAAAAATGCATTCTTGAGGGCAATATCCCTATTTTTGGGAATGCTGCTTTGCCTGGCATCGATACCAGCTGCATTTGCTCAAATAGAAGATGTTGAAGGGTCAAACTCAGGACGGTCTAATAACTTAGTCAATGATAAAATAATAATACATGAGATAAATCCCAGTGACAATTACCTGTACCTGCAACAGGGAGAGAACGACAGCTTCACTGTAAGTTTCAAAAATAATGGTAAGAAAGCACTTGACATAGAACCAAAAGTGGTAGCTGTACCTTACAGCGATCGTGATTTTGACGAAAGCTGGATAACCATATCTCCGGCAAATGTGACAGTAGACCCAAGCGCAGAACAGGAATTTACCATTGAAGTTAGCATTCCTGAGGATGCGGATGGTGGAGACTATCAAACTTACATAGCCTTCACTGATGATGTATACTCAGAAGGGGATCCCTATCCACAGTATGTCAATGCAATGTATCTTTCTATTTCGGTTCCGATTTTTCCGAAGCTTGAGCTTCAGACAAGTTTCATCGATGATACCATTGAGGCTGGAAAGGAATACGAGTACACGGTAAAAATCAAAAACGTGGCAGCCAAAAACATAACAATCAATCCGGAAGTAAACAGGTATTATTCATTTGATGAATTTGGTCTTGATTATGACGAAATAGAGATCACTGCACCATCAACATTAGAACCAGGTCAAATTGCTGACATGGTTATCCGGGTCCCGGTTCCAGAAAACGCAACAGGAACTTATAATGGGTATATCGAGATGGACGTTAATGGGAACGAGAATGCAGGATATGAGCCGCAACTGGAGCTGTATTTAACTGTTCTACAGCAGCCCACAGTTCCTTATGTGAAAACCTTCAGTACCAGGGCCGCAGATCCCATAACAATTGAAGTTTCCGCTTATGCATCCGGCTCGAATGCATGGTCGCGTTCCCCACCGAAAGATGAAGTCCCATCTTTTGAACTGAACATGAAATACAATTCCAGCCCTGTTAATATGACCCTGGTAAAAACAAAACAAAGTAGCAATGTAAATATTGCAGGGGATTATTTCTCTTCATTTTCAATTGAAGAGGGTGGAATCTATCAAAATTCCGGCAGTTATTATACTGAAACATATACTGTACCCGGAGCAATAGGAGATTGGGAACTTGAAATTCTCCCGAAAAACACAGGATATTTTGACTATTCGATAACTATTGGAGATTCAGAGTAAAAAAATAATTGAGGTTAAAAGAGATTACAAAAATCTAACAGGACTCGATTTTCTTCTCTTCCAAAGTCCTGTTTCCTATATTTTTTATTTTTTTCTATTTAATAATAGGACCTACTTTCGGCAGGTCGACATTAAGAATTTGAATATTTTTCTTGATACCGTTTTTGAACATTCACTAACTATAGATTATGTTTAAAGCTGATTAACGAGTGGCTCAACTCCACAGCCCATATAAATACTAACTCATTTTTTCATTAAAGTTTAGAATGAGAAATTAATAATTGGTCATATGTAAACCTATTAATTATATACAAGTAGGGAGCATTATTTTGAAATCGCTATCAGTAAAAATTATCAAAAATTAAACGTCGACCTGCCGAAAGTGGGATAGGACTATTGTTTTTAATAATAGGACTAATTATAATTCTCCTGCCAGCAACTCTGCAATATACGGATCATAAGCAGCTGTTGAGCGGCCAGACATAAATGCAATGTAATAGTCTGCAGCAATTGAAGCCTGCTGTTCACGGTTATAGTCACGAAAATGGGGTTTTGCACCAAGAGCGTATCCATATCCTTCTGTCGCTCGTGCGTAAGATGCTTCGATCATATATTTAGAGCCGACATGTTCCATCTGTGATACATGTGCCAGTTCATGAATAAGCCACTTCATATCCGAGTTACCAGGAACTGTTTTAATCTTTTTATTGAAGTTGATTGTACGAAAAGAGGTAATACCCATACCCGAGCACTTATGTTTCTTTGCTCCTAGCCAGGCAATCAGTGAATTTTCATCAATATGCACCTGCTTGTAATTTATGCTGTCCCCAAACACCTTTCTAGCTTCCTGCTCCTCTACCTGAGTTAACCTTCGGCTGCTGGGTTTTATGGTCTGCCATAGAAAGTCCATGAACTCAGGAAAACGGCATATATCAAGAATTTTTGCCATTATTCTGCCTATCCAGACAATAAGGAATAGCAGACTATCTCGTAACCCTTTATGAAAAGACTTTCCTGCCTTCCCATCCCGAGTTATTGCACCTTTCAAATCATCTCACCCATTCTGTTAGCTTTATAAAGCCATGTTTCAGTTCTTCAAATTTCCTCAGTTTGATATTTAAGACTTATTGGCATGAAAGTGCCTTCAAGTACTTTCATTGTCAGATCTATTGTCAGATCTACTTCAATCTTGCCAGGCATCTTTTCAGACCGGGTCTTTTCAG
>DUGS01000074.1:734-5874 GCA_013331265.1 Methanosarcina sp. | reverse complement strand
AGACCGGGTCTTTTCAGACCGGGTTATGACAATATAGCAGGTTTTCTGAATAGAGGAATTGCAGCCGGGTATGAAGCCGTAAAATAAGATGGTGTGGTTTTTAGTCCAATTTTCATTTATGATTTCTGGCGGCTAATGAGATCTTTAACATGCTTGAACCCTCCTGCGTACAGTAGATAAAACGAAAACATTAGTTGTACCCGGGTTCTAGCTTACAAATAAAGCTTCCAAATAAGGTTTCCAGAAAAGATTTCCAGGTAAGAAGTTTAGAAATCTTTATATCTACTCTTTATTTTTTAATAACCATGATATTACACGTTCCTCACATTCTTCTTCCAGAGGCTAACTGGAAAGAATGGGCAGTAATTGCCTGTGACCAGCATACTCAGGACATAGATTACTGGAAAAGAGTTGAAGATTTTGTTGGAGATACTCCTTCTACTCTTAATTTAATTTATCCAGAAATATATCTTCCTTTAGATGAAAAAAGGGTAGATAATATTCATAAAGCAATGTGCAGTTATAGAGATGTCCTTATTGACCATGGTCCCTGCTTTATTCTTGTAAAGCGTACTGTTTCCGGAAAGGAAAGGACAGGCCTTGTTGTAGCAGTCGATCTGGAAGGGTACGAGTACAACGGAACTGACTCTTTTATCAGGCCAACTGAAAAAACAATCAAAGAAAGGCTTCCTGCAAGGGTTAAGATAAGAGAAAATGCAGAACTTGAGCTTACTCATGTCCTTGTTTTATACGATGACCCTAACTTTTCCGTTATCCCTCGAAACACAGCAGGTCCTGTTTATGAAGGGGATAAGATATACGATTTTGACCTGATAGAAGACGGCGGGCATATTAAGGGCTTTAAGATCAGTGATAAAAATACGCTTGAAGAAATTTCAAAAAAGATTGAATCCCTTGGAACCCTTCTTGTTGGCGACGGAAACCACAGCCTTGCTGCAGCAAAGAGTTTCTGGGACAAAATCAAAGGGACAGTTCCGGCCGACCATCCTGCCAGATACGCACTCGTTGAGCTTGTAAATATTCATGACCCTGGGCTTACCTTTGAGCCGATTCACAGGCTTGTAAGAGGGATGGACCCTGAGGAACTGCTTAAAAGGTTTGATGCAAGAATAGTAGAATTTCCGTCCTGCAATTCAACTGCTCAATATACTGAAAACCCGGAAACCGGCCACTCAATTGGGTTTATTACAAAAGACAGATGTGGTGTCCTTATCCTTGATGATCCCGCGCATGACCTTGAGGTTGAAACTCTTGATGAAATTATTGACGATTATGTGGTTGAATACGAACACGACCCGGAAGTCGTTGAGAAACTTGGAAAAGAGCCTCAAAGTATTGGTTTTTTCCTTCCCTCTTTAAAAAGAAGCGAGTTCTTTGCTCTTATAAAAAAGAAGGGAATTCTCCCAAGAAAATCCTTTTCTCTTGGAAAGGAAAACGAGAAAAGGTATTATATTGAAGCCAGAAGGATTATGCAGTAATCCTTCCGGTAATTTATTTACTAATTTCAGTAGCCTCTTAGTTATTTCTCTAATTAACTGATTTGGTAATCCCCTTATTGATTTGCTAACTTATTTTGGATTAAGGAAGGAATTCTTCAGTAATTTTTTCCTTTTGCAGAAGTAGTGAGGCCGCCTGCTAGGAAAGAAGAAACATCCAGCAAACAGATATCGCATAAGAGAAACAATAATTTGAAGAAATATCCTCCAGTCCGAGGTAATAATTTTCCTTAATCCCAAAAACCGGTTTTAAATTCGCAGTTACATGTGAATTCCCCGCCAGCTTGTCTGGCGGCCCTGCAAAAAAAGCAGGAGGAAGCGGATAGTAATATGAAGAAAAAGGACTTGAAAAGTAGTAAATATGAAATAAATACGGAAAAAGTATCCCTGGTAGTATTTGTTTCGGCTTTCTGCCTTTTAATAGGTTTTTGACATTACTTTTGCACTGTAACTTTATTTTAACTTTTTGAGAAGGCCGCTCTCCTTCGTCGAGCATGAAAAACATGAAAATAAATACTAAAGATAAAACAGGCTCTTTTAGAACATCAATTCTCACAATAAGATTATGAAGCGCATTTTTTTCCTGGATATTCAGCCTTTAACAAAATTAAGTACTCATTTTTTTGATATCCCTGGCTTTACAGTTCAATACCGGAAATTTCAAAAACTACAATACAATAATTACTAATTGTATATTTGTCCGGACTTCTTCCAGGCAAATCTAAAATTAAAAAGGGGTGAAGAAAGATGGCCAGCTATAAACATCCGTGTAAATACTGCGGTAAATTGATCGCACGTGATTCTAACTTCTGCCCGTTCTGTACACAGGAGAACCCACTCGGGCCCATGAGATGCCCTATATGCAGATATCCTCTTGAGGACGGTGCAAAGGTCTGCGGCCACTGCGGCATTTTACTGTGGAGCATATGTAAAAGCTGCGGAAAGGAGACTTTTCTGGGGGACAAATGCGGCAATTGCGGTACCCCAATTATTATTGTCTGCCCAAACCCCAAATGCAGGGCCGAGCAATCCCCTGCAAGCAAAAATTGTATCAAATGCGGCAAATCGCTAAGGTGAGAAAATGGGATCCCAAAAGTCACAACTCCAGCCTTTTACAAGAAACTACGAAGACAACAGTTCTGAATCAGGTTTCCAGTTCACTTTCTACTGTGATATCTGCCAGGACGGCTACAAAACAAGGTTCATAGAATCCAGGACATACAGAAAAACAGGACTGTTTGGAATGGTTGGAAGAGCACTCTCTGCAGGCTCTGACCTTGTAGGCCAATATCACGTTGGGAATGCAATCGAAAGAGGAGTGGATATCCTCAATGACCGCATGCAGGGAATGTCTCCTGAATGGCGTAAAGAGTGGGAAGATGCCTTTGAAACCGCCCAGAACGAAGCAAAAGAACATTTCCTGAGGTGCCCGAGATGCAAACACTATGTCTGTGAAGCAGACTGGAACGAGCAGGACAATCTCTGCGTTGAATGTGCACCAAGAGAAAACGTTGAGCTGACTGCAATAAGAGCAGAACGTATGGTAGATGAAATGAGGGAAAAAGCCGAGAAAACAAGTGTATTCAAAGGCAAGATAGAAAGAAGGCAGACTTTATGCCCGGAGTGCGGCAAGCCCTCAGGTGAAGGAAAATTCTGCAATAACTGCGGAGCATCCCTTGCCCTCACAAAATGCCCGAGCTGTGGGAACAAAGTATCCATTGGCACAAGGTTCTGCGGAGAATGTGGAACAAAGTTAAATTGATGTCTCTAATTCGATGAGCCATATTAACTAAAAAAATGGGTCCATACATGTTTGACCCGGATTTCTATTTTTTTCTTATATTTTATCCAATTTCTTCTGATCTGACATTACAAAGACGCCAGGTTTCTCAAATTTTTTTATATTAAAGTCAATAGACATTTTCAAAATTATTTATATTAAAAAATGTAAGATATGGATACAATAAGGAATAAAGAGCTTTTCTCGCTGATATATTTCAAAAAACAAACATGAAAAAGACATTCCAGTTTATTTAAAAGTTATTTAATTTGACAGTTAAATTATAAATAGCTATAATTTAAATATGAATTTAATATTTAAACAACCAGAGGGGGAGTAAAATATACCAGATTTGATTGGACTTGCAATAATATTTTTAATTCTGGCACTGGTTGCATATATTTTAGGTGCAAGGGGAATTGCCGGCTTATCCATGAATATCGCAAAGTGGCTTGTTATAATCTTTATTGTACTTGCGATAATTTCGCTATTTTTGTGACGGTATCCCGTATCATAACAGGGTTAAAAGGTAAAAGATGGACATAAAACATTTTTGTAAAACATTTTTGTAAAACATTTTTGTGTCCATATTTCTTTTTTATATTCAGAATCAGGAAATGAAAAAGTTAAACCGTAAGTTAGACTTCATCCAAAAAATTTACCTGGCGACTCAATATTGCCTGTAAAAATTTTCATAAGACTATTGAATCTCGTAATATCTGAAGGGAGTAATTGCCAGTTATTAAAAATTAAAGAATATGAGCCCCAACAGTCAGTGAAATACTAAATAAATAATTTAAGCCCCAGAATAGCAAAAAAACAGTAACATGAGCTCGAAACAAAAAATTTATAATGAATAATCTGCATAAAAACTGTACTTTTTTCAGGGAAGCTTAATGTATAAATCTTGATAATGTTTTTCGTAATAGTATTACACCATAAAATATCTTTTTATTAATATTTAGTTATACCAATATACTTATATTGCATATTATAAATCCCCATTAAATTACAGAAGTATTGATCCATACTCTCCTGAATTTACGGGGGAATCCAAATAAACAGGTTAATTACGTTATTGGCAGCTATTTTTATCCTGATTTCAGGTTCGGGTCTCGTGACTGCAGCTGAAATTGTAGTCCAGCCGGGAGATTCGATACAGACAGCAGTAAACAACGCAACTTCAGGCGATGAAATTGTCATTCAACCCGGAACCTATACTGAAAATATTGTAATCAGTACAGACAATCTGGTAATCAGGTCCGAATCCGGAAATCCTGAGAACACAATCATCAAAGCCATGAGTTCAAGCGCCCATGCACTTTCCGTGAAGGCGGATTCCGTGAAAGTTAACGGGCTTAAGATAACAGGGACAAAATCCAGCTATGCAGGTATCCAGTTATCCGGGTGCAGTAACTGTGTCATTGAGAGCAATGTACTTTCAAACAATGGTTATGGAATTTATCTTCTGAGTTCTAAAAGCAGCACTATCTCAAACAATAAGGTTACAAACAATGGAGATTACGGGATTGTGCTTGCAACCTCAAACGATAATATAATCTCTGGAAACACGGCTGCTGACAATAAAGGACGGGGCGTCCATCTGGGTAATTCTGATGGTAACACAATCTCAGGCAACACTGTTACTTCAAACGGCGTTAGCGGGCTTTATGTGTGTCCAAGGAGTGATAACAATCTCTTTTACAATAACTACTTTGTTAATACCGTGAATGGAGAAATTAAAAACGGAACAGGAAATACATACAGTACTGAAAAAACCGCGGGAACGAACATTGCAGGCGGTCCCTATATCGGCGGGAACTTCTGGGGAAAACCTGACGGA
>DUGS01000074.1:0-550 GCA_013331265.1 Methanosarcina sp. | reverse complement strand
CTTCTGGGGAAAACCTGACGGAACAGGCTTTTCCGATACCGCAACCGATGCGGATGGAGACGGCATTGTCGATGCCGCATACAGTTTCAAAAACAGTATCTATGCAGACCCTCTCCCTCTCATATCCATTAATGGAAAATACACTGACGAAACCACACCCATACTTCCGGTCGCGAACTTCGAGACCAGCACAACCGACGGCCCAGCTCCCCTTTCCGTCTCCTTTTCCGACCTATCGGAGAACGCTGAAGGGTGGGAATGGGACTTTAACAGTGATGGACAAATTGACTCTACTGACCAGAACCCGGTTTATGAATACACAGGCCCCGGGACTTACACTGTTACACTCACCGTAAGAAATGCAAATGGCGCGAATTCAAAAACTGCTACAATTACGGTTACGGAAACGAGAGAAGATAGTTCCGCAGATACTGGGACTGTAGATAATGAAATTGCAAATGACGGGTCTGACGACGGCGAAGAAGACCACGGAGGAAGCAGCCACGGAAGCTCAGGGGGCGGTGCTGGTGGTTCCCCTGAACCTGCAAAA
>DUGS01000160.1:453-3314 GCA_013331265.1 Methanosarcina sp. | reverse complement strand
AAGAAGCCCGGCAAAGTGCCCCTTTTAAATCTGCAAAAATCACGGGTTTTCAAGTTCACTTTTCTTACAAATGTATTCGGGGAAGATTTCAGCAGACCGCCGGCAGGAAAAATATATATTAGAATGGAATTAAGAGGGAATAAAAAAGAAATTTCAGCATCCTTCTTTAGTAATTATAAACACTAAAGTATAAAATATATCAATAAATCGTCGTCTACAGAACCTTTCCCGCGTCAATATAGACGCGCTCCTGCAGAAAAGTAAAATATGGATTTCAGGCATCTTTTTCAAACACCTTTATTTCAGATACCTTTATCAGGCATTTTTATTCTGATACCTTTAAATCAATAATTAATGTAGCCTTTCCGCTCAAGCCATTCAACCTGAGGCCTTGTGTATTTCCAGGTTACTTCGGCTTTGGAGTCCTGAACTTCCCAGGGATTGGCTATGACAACATCGCCTTCGCGGATCCACATCCTCTTCTTTTTAGAGCCGGGAATCCTACCCATGCGAACAACACCATCCATACACTGAAGTGTTACCCTTTTCGAACCGAGTAAACTCGCAACCGTTGCCAGTACTTCATTTCTATCCTTGCGGGGAATGCGTACTCTTGATACTTCAGGGGTATCTCCTGAGTTTACTGGTTTTGTAGATCCTAATCTTCTTTTTCTAACAGTGCTTCTGTAATTAGCCAGTTTAATTCCTCCTCAATATACATTTAATATTTTCTTTATAAGTCGGTGGTTGAATAGTTCATATCGATAATCACTTCCGATTCCGTTTTGTTCTTATTTCTCCTTCCTCATAAGGTGGAAATAAATAACGAAACAAAGGGAATAAACCAAAAAAACAAAAAGAAAAGATGAATCAGGCGTTAATGTAACCTTAATTACAAATTAACACCTGATGCAGATAATCTTAAAATTTCCTGTGGTTAGGAAGACATTCCCTACAATATACGGGTCTGCCTTCGGTGGGTTTGAACGGTACTTCAGTCTCAACACCGCAATCAGAACAGGTCACTTTTGTCATTTCCCGTGGTCCGCTGTTACCGCGGAAACCTCCGGAATTTCCCCTGAAATTTCTGTCATTAAAAGCCATTTTTGTTTCACCTCCGCTTTAGCGAATAGTTAATAGTTTAAAAATAAGATTGTATAGAACTCTTTGTTTAAAAACAAAAATTGGTTTTTAACAACAGATGTATTATATGTCTCTTTATTTTCAATACACCTAACTAGCACCCAATATATATAAATCTTTCTATAAAAATAAAGACACACTTTCTCAAATGAGAGAAAACTTTATGGCTAGAGTTTATGGAATATATAAAAATGCTTGAAATTATGATTCCGGTTGATATCGATAAAGCAAAACTCGTCGCCCTGCAAAGTGCTCCTTTTAAATCTGCAAAAATCTCGAGTTTTCAATTTCTCTTTTCTTACAAACGTACTCGAGGAAGATTTCAGTAGACCGCCGGCAGGAGAAATATACTTTAACTGAGGTGAAATAAACAAGAAATTTCTGTATCGGATAACTCCAAAAATTACCGATACCAATATATAATAGAGGAGAATATATCGGATATGTAACAATATGGCCAATACCGATACTCCCCTGATTCAAGAAGAACTTCTTGCACGAATAAATGAAAAAATGGAACAGCTAAACTTCATGCGGCCTATTCCTGCAGATGCTTTAGCAAGGTTACATGAAGAAATGAGGCTGGTTCATACTTATCACTCCAATGCGATAGAAGGAAATACACTGACGCTCCAGGAGACAAAACTTGTTTTGGAGGAAGGACTGACTATTGGCGGAAAATCGCTTAGAGAACATCTTGAAGCAAGCAACAATGCAAAAGCTTTTGACCGGATGGAAGAGTTAGCAAAGAAAAAACGTGCAATAGACCATGTTACAATTCAGGAGATCCATGAAATTGTAACCAGAAGCATACTTGAGGATGCCGGAAGGTACCGCACAAGAAATGTTAGAATAGCAGGTGCAGTAAAGACTCCACCTGATTGGTCAAAGATAATTAAACTGATGGATGAACTTATTGAAAAGATAACCGAAAGCAAGGAACATCCAATTGAAACAGCTTCCTTTCTGCATCACAGATTTGTTGAAATTCACCCTTTCAGTGATGGAAACGGCCGAGTGGCCCGGCTTCTCACAAATCTATATTTGATGGCAAGAGATTATCCTCCTGTAGTACTCAAAAAAGAGGATCGAGGAAAATATTACAAATCACTCAGAGCCGCAGATGCTGGAAACTTAGTACCATTTGCTAATTTCATTGCAAAAGCCGTGGATGAAGACTTGACCCTATATCTCTCCATTTCAGGAGGAAACGACGAACTACTGCCTCTAAAAGAACTTGCCATAGAAACTCCTTATTCTCAGGAATATCTCAGCCTGCGAGCTAGACAGGGGCTCCTAGATGCAGTAAAAATAGGGAAAATATGGTATAGTTCAAAACGTGCAGTTAAGAACTATCTATCCGAGCACGGAAAAAAGGACGTTTGATTTTTGCTTTTGACAAATGTATTCGGGGAAGATTTCAGCAGTCCGCCGGCCGGAAAAATATATTAAAACTGAGTTGAACGTGAAGAGAAGTTCACACTTAAAATGTATATTCTGAATCTATGTGAATTTTAAAAAAGTAGAAAAGAAATAAGTGTTGATGTAAACTTAAATTATACAAATTACACTTAATATCTGCGGTTTTCTCTGGGCGTCCTGTGGTTAGGAAGACACTCTCTGCAGTAAACCGGTCTTTCGGGGTCAGGTTTGAAAGGCACTTCGGTTTCAACACCACAATCAGAACATTTTGTCTTGTGCATTTCTCTGGGAGCGCC
>DUGS01000160.1:0-174 GCA_013331265.1 Methanosarcina sp. | reverse complement strand
AGATTATTATACGTCTCTTTATTTGTCAACACACGTACATGGCACCCAAAATATATAAATGTATCCATAAAAATAGAAACACAATCTCTCAAATAAGAACAATTTCTAGATATAGTTTGCAGAAGAGACAACAGCCTATTTTCTGATAGCTCCTGAAAACAGAATTTGGTTAAC
>DUGS01000199.1:17813-25815 GCA_013331265.1 Methanosarcina sp. | reverse complement strand
CCGCACTCCCATAGCAGTAAAAAAAAGTTAAGAATTATTTAGATAAAATTATAGCTTCTCCGCGTGAAAAATTGATTTCCTTGATCGAACCCTTAACCGTCATTTTATCTCCGAGGATTCCAGTAAGCTGGATTGAGTCTCCTTCAACCAGAATCTTTGCTACGGAGTCCATTATCCTCTCACGGTTATCTCCACTGAGCAGAATAACATTAAGTTCACACATTTTTAATCTCTCCTTACACTGTCATTTTTATATGGAATTCTGCACTTACTTTAATGTATTTTCGTTAATGCACATAATTTGGGGCTCTGCTCAATAAAAAGTTGCCGGAAAAATCCGGAATGCACGAATTTTTCAGGGGAAGTTCATCAGTTTTGCAACCGATAAGCCCTGTTCAAGTCCGAGGTCTTCAGCAACACACTCGCACTTTGTAAGAAGCATATAAGCTATAGGTCCGAAGTTATGCTCTGAGAGGGTCTCGTAGTTTGCCATGCCTTTGCTGATTATTAAAGTTGCATCCTTCATTGCTTTGAGCAGTTCGGCAGGAGCTTCCTCTACAAGAATACCCACTGCATTTGAACCTGTAGTCATCACCCTATCGACCTTTTTATCTATTTCGAACTCTTTTACCTCTTCTAAAGTCACATCTGTAAGTATGGGACCCCCACGCACAACCAGGGTAATATTCCCACCAAGTTTTTTAATCACGTCGAAAACAATCATATCAAAAAAAATCTCCCCGCAGTTGTCAGCAATATAGACAACGTCCTGAAGGAGCCCAAGCATTTTCGGAGTGTCGTCAACATCAAGTCCCTGCTCGAAAAATTTCAGAAAGGCATCTTCAAATTTGTCCTCGCTGGCATCAAACCCCATAATCCCGAAATCAAAATAATTAGCAATAACCGATGCCAGTACTGCCCGCCTGAAGAGTTCCACGTCGTCAGGAGAGTTTTCGTAAATTTTTTCTTTTGCTACAGGCAGGACTTTTAATGCAGCCTGATTGATTAGCTTTTTTGTAACTTCATATGGGTCCTTATCTCCCAGGACTTCATAGCATTTTCTGTGGATTTTTGTGGCTACGCATGCTGAGACTGCCTCAGGGCTATAGTGTTTGTTCATGGCTCCAAGGCATTCATGGATAGTTTTGCTTATAAGATCTTCATCATCAGTAGAAAGCTTTGACTGAAAATGTACGCGGGAAAGCAGACAGTAGATACAGCGTGGGTTCATCTTCATAGAAACATTTCCTGTTTTTTGGATTAAGGGATAGTATTTTTTGGGATATTACTGATATGTGCAGCAAATGTTATACATTTACTTCTCTGGACACAATAACCTTAAAAAATAAACCTTTAAAAAGGTACCTGAATCCCTGAATAAAATGAAGAATTTAAGAAATTATTTCGAAAAAAGATAAATTCTTTATAGCATGTGTGTAAAATAATTTACAATGATGTCTGGAGCCCGCAATTTTAAACCATTATTTACTCTGGTTTTACTTACAGCAACCTTATTAACCTTTTTTTCAGCTTTACCACTTCCCGCAGCTGCACTTACTGAAGTTGAGGTAAGCCCGGTCAATACTCCGGCAGGTGCAGTCGTGCTGATCATAGATGGCTTAAGCGCGCCTTTTATTTATCCTGAGCTTACGCCACACGCACTTGACGGTGCAACCCTTGAAAAAGCAAGGATTGAAAACATTCCTGAGATAGGAAAAAACAGTGTACTCATACTTAAGTTTCGTGCTCCTCAGACGTTTACCGAAGGAGGGCATTCAGTCCTTGTTACCGGGAATACGGGCGCAAACAGCGAGTTTGTTAGTTTTAAAGATGCTAACGTTTTTGATATTTTACATAAAGAAGGCTACCTCTGTATCGCAGTAATGGAAAAAGGAGATTCCTGGTCGATATGTGCCGAACAGGATGCGGTCCTGAGGGACGAAAATAATTCAATAAAAAATATACAGATAGTGCTTGAGCAGCATGAATGCTCTCCGGATTCTCCTGTACCTTCCGGGCTTTTACAGGTAATGCAGGATAGGGCTGACAGGGCTCCTGGCTATGTTACTTCAAAAGAGACAAGGGACAGGTATAACGGTTATAATAAATGGGGCATCGAAACAGCCTGCGCTGTTGTGGAGTACATGGCAAAAAACAGTCCAGAGCAAAAATACCTGCTTACGGTCAATGTAGGGGCAGTTGACATGAGCGGGCACTACAGAGACAATTACGGGTATATAGACTGCATCGAAAGCCTTGATTCAGAAATTTTGCCTCTTTATAACCTGTGTAAAGAAAACAACCTTGCTTTTGTCCTGACCGCAGACCACGGTATGGCTTTTTCGGCAGATGATTCCAAAGGAGGTCACCAGTCCGAAAAATTCTCGAGTTCGGATGAGGCACAGCTGGTCCCTCTCATCGTACACGCTAAGGACGTTGAGAAAGGAGTTATCAGAGGAGAGTTCGGGCAGGAGGATTTTGCTCCGACCCTTCTTGGGATCCTTGATATCCCGGACGGGCCCAGGTTTGTAGAAGGAGAGCAGATCCTGCTTACAGGGCACGTAAACCTGAAAGTCGAGCTTCCTGATAAAGGGTCCGTAGAACTCAGGAGAGAAGGAAAAGTGGTCTCTTCCCCTGGAAACGATGACCAGTTCCTTTTCCTCGGGCTTGAGCCTGACAACTCCTATGCCGTCAGGGCTGTCCTTAATTCGGGAAACAGCCTTGAAGAAAAGGAAAAAGAGGTTTTTCTTAAAACCGATTCGGTGGTCAACTTCGGGAATAATGAAGCAAAAACAAAGGAAAACGAATCCGCACTGGAAGGAGCAAAAGACAAAACCAGCTCGGCAGGAATTTTTGGAGACGGAGATTCGGTATCAAACAAGAGCTCAAAGCATCTGATAGGGTATCTTCTGATAGGAGCAATAAACCTTGCTGGTTTTTTCATCATTATAAAAATTATGAAAAAAGACTGAAAATACCTGGGACGCTTAAAAAGCTGCAGAGTTCTGAAAAAACAGGTTGTGAGGCTTATCTCAAAAGAGGGTTATCTCTGGAAAGCTCGTACACATTTCCCATGGCTTCCGTAAAAGTAACATCAATGTCTTCAACGTGAGCAAAAGTCGGCCCTTTCCGAAGCTCATTAATCAGAAGTTCAAGAGCCTCATGCCTGCCTTCAGCAAGAACAAAAACTCTTCCGTCCCTGAGGTTTATGGGGTTGCAGTCCACTCCAAAGCGATCTGCAGCATTTCTTGCAAATCTTCGGAAGCCCACACCCTGCACCCTTCCGGATACAAAGATTTCCGCCCGCACAGTATCAACAGAGGTCACAAATGGCTATTTTGAATAACCCTAATATATAGGCTATGGTTATTTTGGGTAGTAAAGTTAGAAGTAAAGTGTTTTTCGGGAAAGTAAATATAGGGGAAAAAGAGGAGTGGCAATGGACGTTTACATGGAAGCTGCAATAGAAGAAGCAAGAACAGGTTTGCTGGAAGGTGGAATTCCAATAGGTTCCGTCCTTGTAAGGAACGGAGAGGTCATAGGCAGAGGGCATAACAGGCGTGTCCAGGATAACGACCCTCTTGCTCATGCCGAAATCGCCTGCCTGAGAAATGCCGGCCGAATTATAAGGTACCACGACACTGTCTTGTATTCCACTCTTATGCCCTGCTATCTCTGTGCAGGAGCTGCCGTGCAGTTTGGAATTAAAAAAGTCGTGGCAGGAGAGTCCCGGACTTTTGGAGGTGCCAGGGAGTTTATGGAAGCCCATGGGATAGAGGTCATAGACCTGGACCTTCCTGAATGCAGGGAAATGATGAAAGAATTCATCGACAGGGCTCCGGAAATCTGGAATGAAGATATAGGGGAATGAAGTGCGGGAATGAGACCATAGGAAAAATGATTCAGAAATTTTAATCATCCAAAAATCTTTTTTAGGTCTTCCATACCGAGGGATACTTCAAACTTTTTTAATCGATAAAATTTCTTTGCCCGCATATCGTCATCTTCGAGCCGGAGGTCACTTTCAACAAATCCGGCCTTTTCCAGGCGCTTCAAATGCAGGTTTACGACCTGCCTTGAGAGGTCCAGGTCCTTGGCGAGTTCGTATACGTACCTCTCTCTCTCGTCCAGCAGGTAGAGTAGTTTCAGCCTTACGGGATGGGAGAGGGCTTCGCCAATTTCAACTATTTGCTGAAGTGATTTTTCCACCTGGTGCACCCTCACAGATTATACAATTTCTTGGTCTGGAAATACTTTTACTTTTGTAACCGCATATTAAGCTTCAGATTTCTTCCAGTTTGGATTTTATATCTTCAACTGTTTTTTTGATATCTTCAATGTCTTTTTCAATCTTAACAAGCCTTTCATTATCTCTTGAAGCCATGTAGCCGGACTTATTAAGCATTATCATAACTGCGCCTACAATTAGAAGGATAATGAGAATGTTCAGGAAAAAGCCCCAGAAAGAGCCATACATGCCGTACCCCATACCGTTCAAGTTGTTCACCTCGAAAATACCAGATTTTTTGTTTTATCCTCTTTTTTATCCGTTTTTCCTTATTCTATCGGTTTTTCTTCACTTATTGATTTCAACCATAAATATAAAAAATACCCGGTAGAGGGAGTTTAATATAAAAATGAAAAACTGAAGAATTGACCCGAGAATTATACAAATAAAAAAAAGGATGGTTTATGGCAGGAGTTTAGTTTCTATACCCCATGCAGCATCCCTGTCCACAGGCGTATCCGGAACCACGGCCATTTCTGCCGCATGTCTGAGCTCCTGCGGGAACGCTGTATCCTGTGAATACATCACCGGTTACTGCATCGATTCTTGCCTGTGTGTAGACTCCATCCTCATCCTCATAGTTGACAATCCACCAGCGGCCCATCTGATATATGTCGTCTCTGGAGACACCATCATCAATTTCTGCCCTGGCGATTTCAAAAGCCTCATCTATGGTTTCAACTTCAAGTTCTACGGTTTCATCTGCGTTATAATAAGGGCAACAAGAAAAATCGCCTGTGCCACATCCTGAGCCTGTATATCTGGCAGCCCATCTATGCATGTACCCGGAGCCATAGTTTACTCTTGCATCATCCGAAGCAACTGCGCTTACAACTGCTGCTCCGAACGTGCCTAACAGGAGCAGGCCCAGGAGAATTGCTGTTATGCTTTTCTTCATTTTTTCACCTTCAATTTTAGCTTTTTGTCTCCTTTCTGTTTACATATGTCCGGTAGATAATTCCTTACACCATATGTAGTCATTATACTACATATGTGCCATTAATGAGATATATAGATTCTGGTCGCTACTGCTGTAATTTATCGAAATTCGGCAGTACTTCTTTCACGTTATCAGGAAAAATATTGATTTTCAAAAAGAATGAGGAATATTGTGGCCGCTTTTACTGCGGAAAATGCTTTTTATTTAATTTTCTCGATATATTCATATGCAGCGGTGGCCGCAACTGCACCATCTCTTACTGCTGCTACAAGCTGCCAGATAGGAGTATCGTGACAATCTCCTGCAGCATATATCCCTTTCTCGGAGGTTTCCATCCAGCGGTCGGTCTTAATGAAGCCTTCAGCATCTTTCTCCACATTCACGAATTCGGTATTCGGGTGGATTCCTACATAGATAAAAACTCCGTTAGTAGAAAGCTCACGGATTTCTTTGCTGTTGATGTCTTGCAGGATAATTTTTTCGACTTTTTTAACCCCTTCCTTGCTCCCGATGATTTCCAGGACAAGCGTATTGAGGATTAACTCAATGTTTGAGTTTGCAACTGCCCGGTCCTGAAGGACCTTTGCAGCTCTCAAATGGTCCCGCCTGTGGACAAGATATACTTTCTGGGCAACCTTTGATAGATAAAGGGCATCTGTGACTGCGGAGTTGCCGCCTCCAACAACAACTACGGTTTTGTTTTTGAAAAAAGGCCCGTCACAAATTGCACAGTACGAGACTCCCTTGCTGACAAATTCTTTCTCCCCGGGCACGCCAAGATGCTTTGGATTTGCACCTGTGGCAATGATTACAGCTTTTGCTTTGAGGTCACCACTGTCTGTTGAAACGATTTTCTTTGTACCTTCAGTCCTGACCGAAAGCACTTCAGTAATCCTGGTTTTCGCCCCTGCTTCCTGAGCATGTGTTCTGTATCTTTCCATGAGTTCAAGTCCCGAAATCGATGGAAAACCAGGATAGTTCTCTACAATATCTGCCATAGAGATCTGGCCGCTTATCTCATTCCTTTCCAGAATAAGGGTATCAAGCCCGAAACGCACAGCGTAAATCCCTGCAGCAAGACCTGCAGGTCCCCCTCCTATAATAATCAGGTCGTACATACTTAATCTCCCGGAAAAAATGTATTCAAAAAATAAAGTTTTGATGTATTTTCATGTAATACGGGCTATTGCATCGGCTTTCTTTGGAAGCCCTGTAAAAGCAGGTTCCCCATCTATAAGGGTTGTAGGGACGCCAACTATGCCGTACTTATCAACAAGAGCCTGACCTTCAGGGCTCTCTACATCAATTTCCTCATATTCAAAGTCATATTTTGATTTAAGGTCGTTCCAGAGCCTGCGTGTTGCAGGACATGCCGTACACCAGGTAGCGTGAATGAGCGTAACCTTTACCGTAAAAAGTCACCTCCAAAAACTGCGATTGTAACCCTCATTCCTATTATTAATTTCTCGATATAAATACGTTGAGAGTATCTGTAAATTCTAAAATAAAGCTAAAAGTTCCCCTGTTAAGCTGTGGCGCCAAAAGCTTTAAGCCAATAAGCCCTTAATGCGGGTTATGCTCACATTTATAGGACTGGGCCTTTTTGATGAATACGATATTTCCTTAAAAGGACTTGAAGCTGTCAAGGAAGCTGACCTGGTATATGCCGAATTTTATACATCCTGTCTCATGGGAACAAATCCCGAGAAAATGGAAAAACTCTACGGAAAGAAAATTCAGTTACTCTCAAGGGAAGACGTGGAACAGCACCCTGACTGGCTCGATAATGCAATAGATAAAAACGTTGCTTTCCTCACAGGCGGGGATACAATGGTCTCCACAACTCACGTTGACCTGCGCCTCAGGGCTGAAAAGCTCGGGATAGAAACTCGCCTGATCCACGGGGCATCCATTGCTTCAGCTGTTTCAGGGCTTACGGGGCTCCAGAACTATCGCTTTGGAAAGTCTGCGAGTATCCCCTATCCATACGAAAGCAGGCGAGGGACAAAAGTCATTTCGGAAACCCCTTACGATACCATAAAACAAAATTCTGCACTTGGGCTTCATACTATTGTTTTTCTGGATATCGATAAAGAAAAAGGATATATGACCGTTAACCTTGCCCTTGAACTTCTCCTTGAGGTTGAGAGGAAAAGGGGAGAAGGAGTGATGGACGGGGTTGTCTCTGTTGGAATCGCAAGGGCAGGCTCGGAAAAGCCTGTAGTAAAAGCCGACTACGCAGAAAAACTGAAGGGTTTTGATTTTGGAAATCCTCTTCATATCCTTGTAGTTCCGGGAAAACTTCATTTTCTTGAAGCTGAAGCCCTTGTGAAGCTTGCAGCCGGGCCTGAAGAAATTATGGAAAATATCGAGTAACTAGGTAAAGACCAGTTGAATAAATGATGTTGAATAGGCTCTCTGGTGATCAAAAATGCCTGCAGATTTGAATGAAAAGGTTAACCGGTACGAGAATATGTTAAAAAGAGCACTGCAGAAAGCAAAGTATGCCCCGATCCCTAACTCCCATATGCATTCGGTAGCAGAGGATTATTACACAATGGCAGAAGCTTACTATAAAGACGGAATTTACTTTCTTGAAAACGGGGACCCTGTAAATGCCCTGGCGTCCTTCAGTTATGGACATGCCTGGCTTGATGCAGGGGCAAAACTCGGAGTCTTTGCAGTGGACGACGATACTCTTTTTACAATATAAATAAAAAATTAAGACTTATTACGAGAGATTAAGACTTATATGCCAGATTAAGAATCCAAAA
>DUGS01000199.1:11134-17612 GCA_013331265.1 Methanosarcina sp. | reverse complement strand
ATATGCCAGATTAAGAATCCAAAAGCTTAAACTGAAAAACCATATAATACGTAAAACTTATAAATATAAACACGTATTCGAAGCCTAACAATTAACATACTTTACTCTATTCTTTAGATTCAATATTTTTCCCTATTTCGGGATAATCCTGAAAACGTATACTACAACTACGGTGGACAATTATGAAGAACTTTCATGTGGTACTTGAAGCAGCTTGGTTGGTTAGAGATGTAAAAACAGCTGATGATGCAATAGGGGTTGCGATTTCTGAGGCTGGAAAGCGCCTGAACCCCAAACTCGATTTTGTGGAGGTAGATGTGGGAACCACATCCTGCCCTGCATGCGGCGAGCCTTTTAGCAGTGTTTTCATAGCAGCAAACACCGCACTTGTAGGGCTTATTTTTGAAATGAAGGTTTTTGATGCCGAATCTGCAGAACATGCAGAAAGGATTGCAAAATCTGTGATAGGAAAGTCTCTCCGCGATGTTCCCTTGACAGTTGTCGAAGTCACGGAATTCGAACGGTCAGGTGAAAAAGGCGAACCGCAGCAAAAAGGCAAAGCAAATAAATAAACAGGTTTCTTTCCTTAAATGTGTTGAAATGCAGGCAGAGGAAGGCGTACCTGTACGGCTTCTTATACAGGCAGCTTCACATAGCCAGGGCTCGATAAATCTCTAGCTGGAAAATGAAGAATCTGTCCTGATGGAGAATCTGTCCTGATGTCTGCCACGGCAGAAAAGGATAAAATCAGTAATTTTATCTTTTTCTGAGTTTTTACTTTACTTATCTTTTAAGAATATATCCAATCCCAAAAACAAATTTTCGGGCTCCTTCCAGCCCTGAAAAAGAGGAAACTGCATGGACAGAATTATCTCCGTAGTGGGGCATACTGCCCTTGATTATATCGTAGATGTTGAAAATATTGCAGGAAAAAACGAGTCTTCCCCTGTAATTGACTATGAAGAATATCCTGGGGGAGGGGCTGCAAACATTGCGGTTGCCATTGCAAAGCTGGGAGGAAAAAGCCAGCTTATATCTCCTGTCGGTACGGATTTTTCAAGCTCGGGATATGAGAAGCTTCTTAAGGATGAATGCGTTGATCTTTCCCGCCTCTACATTATAAAAGACCGAAAAATATCCAAAGCTTTCATTTTTACGGACAGGGAAGATAACCAGACTACCTATTTTTACTGGGGAGCTTCCTCAAAATTCAAAGAGCTGGAACCTGAACCTGCAGATTTTGTCCATCTTGCAACAGCAGATAGTGTCTACAATGCAAAGATAGCACAGATCTCCGGTTTTGTATCCTTTGACCCTGGACAGGACCTGGTTACTTACTCTAAAGAAAACCTCGAGACAATTCTTGCCCATACTGATATCCTCTTTGCAAACAGGCATGAAATCAGGCGGGTGTCAGAGATGACCGGAAAGAGCTTTTCTGAACTCAGGGCCATGATTGATGTTATTGTTGTTACTTATGATTCGAAAGGAAGCAGAATCTACAAAGGTAATGAAGAATGGGAAATTCCTGTAGTTTTCGTAAAAGCAGTAGACCCCACTGGAGCAGGAGATGCTTACAGGGCAGGTTTTCTGCTGGCGTACACAAGAGGCTATTCCATTACCACCTGTGGAAAAATAGGGTCAACCGTAGCTTCTTTTGCCGTACAATCAAGGGGTGGCCAGACCAGCCTTCCGACCTGGGAAGAAATGAAATCCCGCTATGAAGCCAATTTTGGAAAGCTGGAGGCAGAGAGCTGAGCTCGCAAATAATCCTATGAAGTGGGCTGCTGAGAAGGGAAAAAACATATAAAATATTATAATGATCCACAGACTATAGTTTGTGAATTAATCTGGAAGTACGAAAAAATAGTATATGGAAGAGGATGCAGATGAAACTCGCAGCACTGATTTCTGGCGGCAAAGACTCAGTCTTTGCTATCCATAAAGCCCTTGAAGAGGGGCATGAGGTCACTCACCTCATTAATATTGTTCCCGCAAGGGACGACTCCTACATGTACCACTCAATTAACCTCCACATGGTAGAGCTAATCTCTGCCGCCAGTGAAATCCCGCTGATCCAGCAACAGTCCAGCGGAATCAAAGAACTTGAGCTGGACGACCTTGCCCTTGCCCTGAGAAAAGTGGATGTTGATGGTGTATCTGTAGGTGCTATTGAGTCTCAATACCAGGTAAGCAGGGTACAGAAGATCTGTGATTCCCTTGGGCTTAAAGTCTATGCCCCCCTCTGGCACAGGGATCCTGAAGAGCTCTTAACTGAAATGTCAAAAGTTCTTGATATCAGGATTGTGCGGGTTGCAGCTGATGGCCTGGATAAGTCCTGGCTTGGGCGCCCTATTAATGTGAATTCAATTGAGAACCTCAAAGCCCTGAACCGCAGGCGTATGGTCCATATGGCAGGGGAAGGCGGAGAGTATGAAACTGTAGTCCTTGACGCTCCTTTCTTCAAAAAACGCATAGAAATTGTGAAAAGTGAAATCGAATGGGAAGGAGACACTGGTTCTTTAAAGATACTGGATGCAAGACTGGTTGACAAGAACTGATTTCTGACGTCAATTACCCCTGAGCTAAAGACTCAGGGGTTTCCTGCATTCTTTTTATGAAAAAATGTTTAGGGAATTTTACTCCCGAAAAAACAAGTTAAAAACTGGGAGTTCTTAGCGTTTTCAGGAATTTCCAATTAAATCCAGGATCCTCAGGGCAAGATATGCCCCGTTTGCCCCGTTGTCAATTCCTACACTACCTACTGGTACTCCGGGGGGCATCTGTGCTATGGAAAGAAGGGCGTCAAGCCCGCCGAGTTTTGCGCTTACAGGTACACCTATTACAGGCTTTTTCGTCTTGGAGGCAACAACCCCAGGCAGGGCTGCTGATAAACCTGCTATTGTGATGAAGACTTTTGCGTCTGTATGTGAGATGTAACTGTCAAGCTCGTCAGGGTTTCTGTGGGCAGAAATAACCATCACTTCATAACTGTAGTTGGTTTTTTCTATTACTGAAACCGCACGGTTGGCTATTGACCTGTCAGACTCAGAACCCATAATCAGTGAAATATCAACCATTTTTTGCTCCTTTAAGGCAAGTCAGGGCAAGCTTCCCTTTCCACTTAACTCGTTCTGGCGTTCGATACTCATCCTGATTAGAATCTCAAAAATTTCTTTTACCGATCCTAAATCAAGGTTGAGTTCTGTTGCAGTATTTAATGCCCTGTTGATTACAACCTCATTTTGCTTACGGTCATTTATAGAAGTTCCATTTATTCTTTTTGATTCAAGCACTTTTTCAGCAAGGTCAACTCTTCTGTCAATCAGGGAAAGAATTTCCCTGTCAATCTCCTCTATTTCTTTGCGGACAGCTTCAAGTTCACTCAAAGGACCCCTCCCTGTTAAAGGATATCGCACCAATGTTATTTATACTGGTTTCTATGACCCTTCCTTCCATGCCGCAGCTTTCCCAGGCAGATTTAAGTTCTTTTACTTGCTCTTCTTTTACCAGGGCTGCGTAAGATGGGCCTGTTCCGGAAAGGCTGACTCCTATTATCCCGCATTCCAGAGCCCTGAGCATATGTTCCATATCAAACCCGAGAGCCCCGCAGTAGAGAAAACCATTAAGCGTCATTGCTCGTTCGTATTCCCCTGCGAGAGCAAGTTCATATGCCATTTCCACATATGGGGCGATCAGTTGTGAGCGTTTAACATTCGTGTCCGCACTGAAAGCCTTTTTTGCCGGAGCAAATATCAGAACTTTTGAATTGACTTCTTCGCGCCTGATAAGTTCCATTTTTCGGTTATCAGTAATTACAATTCCACCAAGAAAAGAGGCACAGGCATCATCAAAGGCTCCGGTTACAGTAACTCCTACTTCCTTTGCCGCCTTTACACCCATTTTTACGATCTCAAGAGGTGGGAGAGTTTCCCCAACTGCCCTGAGAGTTGCAAGGACCGAAGCGTTTGCTGCAGCACTGCTGCTCTTGAGCCCTCCTGCAAGGGGAATTTCACTCCATGTCCTTATCGTGCCTCCGAGTTCTAGCCCGAATCGCTCCATGACGAGTTCAACGCAGCGTTCTATAAGGCGAGTATCTCCTTCAGGCATCTCTTCAATTGAGCCAGTAATTGCAGACTCACCTTCCGAGAGTTTCACCTCTGCAAAGGTCTTTAAATCGATCCCGAATGCTGCACCTTTCCAGGTAGCTATGGCATTTATTATGGTTCCAGCCCCGAAAGCGCAGGCATGCCCTTTAAGTGTCATTATTTCCAGAATGCTCTGCTCTTTAATATTTTTACCTCTATTCCGGGTAAAGAGTGAGGTAAGCTTAAATACAGGACTCCGGATTTATTCCTCAAAAAAGAAGACTCATCAGGATACAAATAGTAAATCCGAATAATATATACATTACATCCTTATCTAAACACTATAGATAATATACATATTAAGTTAGTATCATTTAATTTCTATCTATTTCCAGGCCTGGCCTGAGCAACCAAAAACGGGGAATCCACATAGAAACGAGAAAAGTACAGCAAACAGGCGGATCCACTTATATTATTTCCCTCCCAAAACAGTGGGCCGAAAAAGTGGGAATTGAAACAGGGGCAAGAGTCTCCATTCAAGCTCAACCAGATGGGAAACTGCTAATTGATCCTATTCTGGAAGGACACACAATAAAAACAAAAAGAATTGATGTGACGGGCTATAAAGCAAAAGCTCTCGAAAGAGATATTATTGCTGCGTATCTCTATGGTTATGACAGGATAGAGTTTACCTCAAAAAGAATACTTACCGATCAAAAACAGGTCATTCGGAAGGTATGTTACAAGCTAATAGGACCAGAAATCATCGAAGAAAGCTCAAATTGTGTTGTCATTCAGGACCTTCTCAACCCAAATGAACTCCACATAAAAAAAGGCATACAAAGAATGTTTCTGATTGCAGGTTCTATGCAAAAAGATGCAATACGGGCCCTAAAAACTGCTGACCACGACCTTGCTCTTGATGTAAGCCAGAGGGACGATGAGGTTGACAGGTTATGCCTCCTTATTTCCAAACAGTTCCGTTCCACTCTCTGCGGAGGGCGAATGCCTGACTCTTCGGAAACAAGTATAGAGGAATACCATGACTTCAGAATGGCAGCAGGCCCCATTGAGAGAATAGCGGACCACTCCCAGAGGATAGCAACCGTTGCAGCAAAAATGCAGGAGCCTGTCAGAGAAGATGTAATGGAAGTCATAGAAGACCTCAGCAGTACATATATGGAACTGGTTAAGCAGGCAATGGATGCCCTGTACAACTCTGATACCTCACTTGCAAACCAGGTAATAGACAGTATAGACGATATGCGTTTACGTGTAACAGAACTGCATGCATCCATTCTTAAACTTGAGTCTCATGAAACCATGATATCTCTTGGGAATATAGTAGACAGCCTCTTTAGAATAGGAGAGCTCGGCTCTAATATAGCTGAAATAGCTATAAATTCGGCAATAAAGGACAAGTAATGTATTACTGAAAAAAAACCAGGAGCCCCTATTAAGAGTCCCTCTTATATCTGCCGATATTGCTCAAAGACAACAAAAGCTAATCTTCAGGCTTTTTATCCTGCGCTGCGGAAGCTAAAGACTTCGCGGAAGCTAAAGACTTCACGGCGTTCTGGGTCATACTTTCGCCCAAAGGCAACAAATCATGCAGGATCTATCCGTAGTCCCAAAGGAAACAAGCAAATAATCCTTTTTTTAAATATCATGAGGCAAAAAGATTCTATCCTCCTATACTTCTTAATCGAATATATCTGGAGGGACTTTGCTGAAAGCATTCTCAGGACTACTTATGAGAAACTGCGTGGAGTAAACGGATAAAGTTGGTGCATGAATGCGGTGAGTCAGATAAGGAACTGAGGTTCAACAGGGCAGGTATTTAAGGCTACGACAGTAAAAGAACCGTAAAAAAATTAAAAGAATGAAGCCTGCAAAATCCTTTCCAGAATAATGATTATTTATATTTTTAAGATATAATGAATAAAAATAGGAAAAGATATAAAGGAAAGTACAGAAAATCAGTAAAAACATGAAAATTTAATGTAACTGAGTTACAGGTAGACTGAATATTTATATGAAAACTTTTTACAAAAAATATTCGGGGATCAGGCGATAAGAAGTAATTTATTTATATTCTGGTGTTATCTCACGCAGGAACTTTCTATTATTTATATAGAAAGAACCTAAGTTTGCTATTTATTCCAGGTATACTAAAAAGGAGAAATCAGTATCTCCAATTTCTCCGGTTCCCACAGTTTCACAAGTGGAAATTATTTATATGCTAGGATCAATTAGATAAAAAGGCCACGAAAACACCAGTAACCCATATAGGAAAGCAATCCGAGAAATCCTTTGGTGTTATGCTTTTCCCAACGGAGGGAAGCCATGAATATGATAAAACGATTTAAGGTAAGCTTTTCAAAAATGTT
>DUGS01000199.1:8781-10997 GCA_013331265.1 Methanosarcina sp. | reverse complement strand
ATGAATATGATAAAACGATTTAAGGTAAGCTTTTCAAAAATGTTTAATAAACTGTTCAAGAAAAAAGGAGCATGTATCGGTATCTACGGCCCCCCCAATGCCGGCAAGACAACCCTTAGTAACCGTATCCTTAAGGACTGGGCCGGAAGTGAGGAAACCATGGGATCGGTTTCACACATCGCCCACGAAACCAGGCATGCAAAACGGAGAAACGGAATTACTATAGAGACTAACGGGCATACTATCAGCCTTGATATTGTGGACACGCCCGGGCTTGCAACGAAGATCGATTTCCATGACTTTATGGAGGAGGGGATGAGTGATGTAGAGTCAAAGAAAAGATCCAAAGAGGCAACCGAGGGTGTGATTGAGGCTGTTAAATGGCTGGATGACCTCGATGGAGTCATACTGGTCATGGACTCCACAGAAAATCCCTATACTCAGGTTAATGTGACTGTTATAGGGAATATGGAAGCTAGAAACCTTCCGCTTCTCATAGTAGCAAACAAGGTAGACCTTCCTAATGCGGATCCCGGAGTTATAAAGGAAGCCTTCCCTCAACACCCGCTAGTACCTGTCTCGGCGCTTGAAGGGGTGGGTATGGACTCTTTCTATGAAGCTCTGGCCAAACAGTTCGGGTGATCAAAATGCAGGGAATCCAACTTGATCTTATATCCGAAGCCAGAATTTCTCAGATGGCTTCCATGGAAAAAGTCCGGTATATAATCGATGAGGTGCGTAAAGGCAAAATCCTTGTGCTTGAAAAAGGCCTCAACCCTATGGAAGAGGCTAAACTCATTGAAATGACAATGTCAGCAATTCAGCCGGATGTGTTTTCAGGAATAGAGATGCAGAGCTACCCTTCAAATGCAGATACCTCTTTGCTGGGAAAACTTTTCAAAAAACAAAGCAGCAAGAGACTTACGGTAATAGGGCCTGCAAACCAGCTCAAAACCCTTAAAAAGGACAGGAATCTAATTAGTGCACTTGTCTCTGCAAGTAAGTAAACGAAGTGGAAACAATGTGTGCCCAAAAGACCCAAGACCTGGAAGCAAAATTATCCCCTCCTCAGTCCCTAGGCTCCTTAGAGATGGGCAGGAACGACGTTGATGTAGTCTGTACCTACGGAAAAATAGCAGTGTGGTTCGGACGAAAGGTTCCTGACCATATCATAGCGCAGGTACTCATTGGAATTTCAAAGGTAGATCCATCTGCGGTTCATGAATTTGAAATGATTTGCGATTTTGATGAGATCACGGAGTATGAAAGCAAAGGATATATCCTTGTGTCCTATGGTAAAACAGCCGGCGGTTATCGTGTAAATTACAGTATTCCATTTTCCAATAGAAAAGCTCTTTTCCATTTGTCCAAATTCGTACTTGAAGAACTCCAGAAAGGGGAAGTACGAAAAGATTTCTACTGGAATGGTAATGACTGCGATATCCAGAGACTTTATAAGGAGTTCAGAAACAATATCGAGAGCTGGGAATTAAAATCTATTATTTATAAGACTGAACCGCAAACAAGCCGATAAAGGGCAGGCACAACACCAGGATAAAATAGAAGCTTCCGGATTTTTTTCCTGAAATCCCCACCAATAAGTTTAAGAAAATGAAAAAAGGTTATCTGGAAGGGATTTCAGGAATAATAGTCTCAAAAGTCCAGTAGTGCTGTACAGTTAGTAGTCTCAAGTACAGTTAGTAGTCTCAAAAACCCGCCATTTTTCGAGACACAAGTGATTTTGAGATTTTTGAGATTATTCTCAGTTATCCGGTAGAAGTAAATAAAAAGTTAAATAATTATTAGTTATTGAGAACTCAACTCAATGCTTTTTGGAGAACTCATATGGAAAGAGATCAGTTTACTCATATGAAAATAGATCAGGTAAAAGACTGCGAAGATGTAATATTATCAATGGAATTTATTGTAGAAAACATAAACGAGGTGATTAAGCTACTTGACCGTGAAGCTATAAAGAAAATGCTTCAAAAAATCCTGGACGGGGAAAGAGTTTTTGTAATGGGGGCAGGGCGGTCAGGACTTGTTGCCAAAGCTTTTGCAATGAGGCTTATGCACCTGGGATTCAGCGTGTATGTGGTTGGTGAAACTACAACGCCTGCTGTCCGGCCAGCGGATGTAGTGATTGCTATTTCAGGGTCAGGAGAAACACACTCTATAGCGGATCTCGGAAAAATAGTAAAAGACATTGGCTCAAC
>DUGS01000199.1:8490-8727 GCA_013331265.1 Methanosarcina sp. | reverse complement strand
TGCCAAAGCTTTTGCAATGAGGCTGATGCATCTCGGATTCACTGTATATGTTGTAGGGGAGACCACGACCCCTGCTGTCCGATCCCAGGATGTTGTGATTGCTATTTCAGGATCAGGAGAAACCCGTTCCATAGCAAACCTCGGAAGAATAGTGAAGGACATCGGTTCGACTCTTATAACTGTCACTTCTAAAAAGGAGTCAACACTTGGCAAAATTTCGGACATTGTTATGGTTCT
>DUGS01000199.1:8166-8335 GCA_013331265.1 Methanosarcina sp. | reverse complement strand
CTAAAAAGGAGTCAACACTTGGGAAAATTTCTGATATTGTTATGGTTCTTCCAAGCAAGACCAAAAATGATCACGATGCAGGCGGCTCCCTTGAAAAGAATATAAGAGGAGATTACAAAAATTTACCTCCCCTGGGCACTGCTTTTGAAATAATCTCACTTGTCTTCCT
>DUGS01000199.1:7704-7971 GCA_013331265.1 Methanosarcina sp. | reverse complement strand
GACTCTGTAATTGCCCAGCTGATAACTCTTATAGGCGCTACGGAATCAGAACTCAAGGCAAGGCACACAAATATCGAATAATGGGCTGAGCATTGAATAATGGTTTTAAATAGCCGTTGAATATACGGAATACTAAGTAACTCAGGAAAAAGCAGGATTTTAAAGGATAAAATTTTCAGGGACTTTAGGAGGGCACAAAATGAAAGAAATTAAATTTTCAGATAATGTATCCCGGATAGACACGTCCGGAATCAGAAAGATTTTCGA
>DUGS01000199.1:0-7536 GCA_013331265.1 Methanosarcina sp. | reverse complement strand
GTCCGGAATCAGAAAGATTTTCGAAGCTGCAGGCTCAAATGCCATTAACCTCGGGCTAGGGCAGCCCGATTTTGATACTCCTAAACATATAAAAGACGCAGCAATCAAAGCCATAAATGAAGGTTTTACGGGTTATACCGCAGGTCCCGGAATCCCTGAACTGAGGGAAGCCCTGAGCCATAAATTCCAGGAGGAAAATGATTTTTCGGTCTCTCCTCAGGAAATAATTGTAACCTCAGGGGCATCAGAAGCCCTTACCATTGCCCTCACAGCCCTCCTCAACAGGGGAGATGAAGTTCTTATCTCAAATCCCGGGTTTGTATCCTATAATGCCCTGACTGAAATGCTGTATGGAAAAGTAGTAAGCGTCCCTCTTGGGGAAGACCTTACTATGAAGCCGGATTCTGTGCTTGAGAGAATAACTCCGAAAACAAAAGCTATTATCCTTAACTCTCCGTCCAACCCTACAGGTGCGGTCTCAAGCAGGGCAGATATCAAAGCCCTTGCTGAAATTGCAGATGACCACAACATAAACATCATTTCTGACGAGGTTTACGAGTACTTTATTTACGAAGGTGAACACGTAAGTCCTGCCAGCTATTCAGACAATGTAATCACTGTAAACGCGACTTCAAAAAGCTATGCTATGACAGGCTGGAGACTCGGGTACCTGGCAGCCAGAAAAGAGTACATAGCCCAGATACTCAAAGTGCACCAGTACATACAGGCATGTGCAAACTCAGTTGCCCAGAAGGCTGCATATACCGCAGTAACCGGTCCAAAGGACTCTGTCAATGCTATGCGTGAAGAATTCAGAAAACGCAGAGATGTACTTGTAAAAGGGCTCAACGATCTGGGTATGGAGTGTGCTCTTCCTAAAGGGGCTTTCTATGCCTTCCCGAAAGTCTCAAATTCCACTGAGGTCGCCTCAAAAATGATATCTAACGGCGTTGTAGTCGTCCCGGGAACAGCCTTCGGAAGCGAGGGGGACGGATACATAAGGATTTCTTACGCAGCTTCAATGAAAGATATTGAAAAAGCCCTGAGCATCATGGAAAAAGTGCTCTGAGCAGGTTTAAAGAGGAGCTCCTTTTCTCCTCCTTTTTTACATTTTTTCTTGTTTAACTTTTCTTTACTTGCGTCTTTTCTTTCCTGTATTCCTTTGTTTTTATATAATTATCCTGTTTCTGAAAAAATACTGTTAACATTGGGAAAATTTATATTGAGGCACCCCGATACCCTGATACATAGGAAATTCCACAAAAGTAGTTTTGGAAGAAGGGTATGAAAAAGCCATCATTGTGCCCGCGACCTGTAACTAAGGGAGCTCTAGTATTCATATTTATTTTTTTGTTACTTAGCCCTGCTTCCGGTTCAGTTATCTCGGATACAAACAAACACTTTGAAAAAATGGGTCCTTTCTTAATCCTTACTGCAGGAATCCTTGCCGGCTTTAATCCCTGCCTTCTTGCAATAATGGCTTTTCTGGCTTCTGTCACTCTTGCTCAGCAGGGAGGAAAAAAAGAGATGCTCAAAATAACCCTGGGGTTTTCCACAGGGATTTTCGCTATGCATATGTTTGCAGGCATAAGTATCTTGAGTGCTGTCAATTTCCTGCCTGAAGTTCGGAGTTATTTTTTGGAAATTGCGATCATGACGACTGCCCTGCTCGGGGTCTGGCATATTTTTGATGCATACTGGCTGAGAACACATGCAAAATCAACATTCAAGACTCCAGAATCCCTGAAGGACTTTATGAGCCGAATGGGCGAAAAAAATCTACTGCTTCTGTCCTTCCTTGCAGGAGGTATGTTCTCCCTGGTCAAAGCTCCCTGTGTCGGAGCAGTCTATCTCTCAATCCTGAGCCTTCTCGCAATAAAAACTGATATTACAAGAGGAATAGAATACATAGGAATCTACAACATCGGACTCCTGCTGCCTATAGTGTGTCTTGGGCTTTTACTGTCCTTCGGGCTGAGCCCGAAAAAAGTTACTGAATTCAGAGAAAGAAAAAGAGTGGGGATAAGGCTGACAACAGGGCTGATACTTATTACCCTTGCCCTGCTGATGCAGCTCAGGATACTCTGAATATGGATACCCCGGATACAGACTGGATTGCAGATTTATAGAGTAGATTTGTCATCCGGTTTTTCTGAAGACGGCTCATCCAGAGATCGAAGGCGCTTTTCTTCAATCATTTCAACAAGCCTGTCCATTATCTGCTCAATTCCTTCTCCAGTAATCGTGGACATGTTCAGCTCAACCTCATCCATTTTCATGAATTCCGGCCTGTCAGCTTTATTAGCAACTACAAGCAGAGGAAGGTTAAAATTTTCTCTGATTTCAGCAAGCAGGCGTTTCTGGTCTTCAATCTCATACCCACAGCTTTCACTGGGGTCAATAATGAACATTACAACTGCATCCAGGTAGTGGATTGCAGTAATTGCCTGCCTTTCAATATAGTTTCTCTCAGCCATGGGGCGGTCAAGGAGCCCTGGTGTATCCATCACCTGATAACGGACTCCGTCCCGTGTGAAATGGCCTATGGCTACCCCTTTTGTTGTGAAAGGATATGGAGCAATTTCAGGGGTTGCACCGGTAATATTTGAAACAAAACTTGACTTCCCTACATTGGGATAGCCAGCGATTACAATCGTTGGCTCGTCCTGGACATCAGGGAGTTTCCTCAGGACATTTCTGGCTTCGTTCAGAAAGAGGAGGTCCTTATTGATAGAATTGATTATGGATGCGAACCTGCCGAAAGCTTCTTTTCTTACCGGTTCTGGAATATCCGAATCCCGGATTTTTCCTACGTAGCTCCTTGCAACCTCATGAATTTTTCTACTTGCCCATTCCACCGATGCAAGTGACATCTTTAGTTTTTCTACGCCTACAAGGATGTCAGTCAGTTCGTAATAGAATCTGGGCAGGTGTTCAAAACTCGGGAAACGCCTGACTATATTTGCAAGGTTATCCGTGAAAATGTTTGCAGCCGTCAGTACCATGGACTCGTTGGCTCTGAGACGGCTATCTCTCCCATCAATAGTTTTCCCGGACATAGCTCTAGCTGCCCGTTTGAATGCTTTGTTGGTTAACTCCTCTGAAGTAGGAACTGTGTGAATTTTCTCAAAGATCATCATTTTCTAACCCTCTGGGGGCTCTTTTAACTATATAATGGTTTTTCTGAGCGAAGAAGTTTAACAGAAAAATCTAAAGTCTGCAAGTAAGTGTTTCGCAAAAGTTCCTGAGCGGAGTTCCCTTGCTTTTCTTATCTGGATTCTCTGACAGTTTCTGTCCAATTTTTCTGCCCGGAACTATTACATCCTCAATAATCAAATTATAATTATGATTATTTAGTAATTATTAATTATGAATTATTATAAATAGTTTAAATACGGATATAAAATCAGCTTTATTTCTAATAAGAACCGGACTTTATTTATATTTGTAATTATAATTTGTATTAGGAATTTATAATCATTAATTATGGTAAATTAAGGGATACACTATTTTGAATGTATAAATATCTATTTTGAATGTATAGGTATTATACATCATCCTGATACAAGGTATATGAAATTGATGGTGATATTGTGGAACTCACTCCGATCCAAAAAGACATTATAATTGCATTAATCAATCTTCAGCGGCAAAAAGACAGGGCAATAAAAGGGGAAGAGATTGCCGGAGTTATCCAGAGGAACCCTGGGACCGTCCGCAACCAGATGCAGTTATTAAAGGCTCTCGGGCTGGTCGAAGGTGTACCTGGACCAAAAGGAGGGTACAAACCTACAGGGGCAGCATATGATGCTTTACGCATCCAGCAGTTGAAAAATGAATCCGTTGTCCCTCTTTATAGAAATAATGTAATAGTTAATGGGGCGACAGCTGCAGAAATCAGCTTTACGACCGTTCGGAGTCCCGATGCCTGCAATGGAGTAATCAGGGTAATTGGAAATATAAAGGACTTTATAATGGACGACAAACTTCAGGTAGGCCCAACACCTGTAAACCGCCTGATAATCCGTGGAGAGGTTACGGGAAGGGACGACACCAATAACTCGATCCTTTTTAACGTTACAGAAATGATCTCCCTACCGAAAAAACATGTGAAGCACTATATGAAATATCCTCCGATCCTTGTGAACCTTAACGCCAGCATACAGGAAGCAACAAGGCTTTTCATAAGGAATAACGTACATGGAGCCCCTGTGGAAGATAAAGGGAAAATAGTAGGAATAATCACCTATACCGATATCGCACATGCAATTGCCCAGGGAAAACCAAATGTAAAGGTTAAGGATATAATGACAAAAGAGCTGATAACTGTTGATGGAGACATGCAGCTCTATGATGTCGTAAAGCTCTTCCATAAATATAACGTAGGAAGGCTTATCGTAACAATCAACGGAGTTCCCAAAGGAACCCTGTCAAAAACCGACGTGCTGAATGAACTTGCAGTATATTGAAAATGAGGTTTGATTAAGGGAATTTCAGACCTGAGGACCGAAGTCCCGGGTCTTCAAACTCCTTTACTTATTTATTTATTTATTTATTTATTTATTTAATATTGCTTATGAGCTTTTTGAGTTTCTATTCGAGCTCTATTCAGCTTTTATCGTTTTTTAGAGCTTTTATCATTATTTACAGCTTTTATTATTTACAGTTTATTTATTCGATATCTTATTTAATCTCTTTTCATCTTCTCATGTCTGGCATTTAGCTCAGCTGCGATTTCATCAAGGGTAACATTATTTGCTGCAAGCATCACCAGCAGATGGAAAATCAGGTCCGAGCTCTCAGAGACAATCTCTTTATGATCTTCGTTCCTGACTGCAAGTATGGTTTCAATGGATTCCTCCCCCACTTTTTCAAGGATTTTGTTCATTCCTTTGCGGTGGTTTAAAATTTTACAGACATATGAATTTTCGTCATAGTTCTCTTTTCGGTCCAGGATGATCTCATACACCCTGTTTAATATTGATAAGTCAGCCTCCGGCATTTTAACACCTTTTTTCAAGATAAATAATATATTATTAAATAATTGTTATAAATTAATAAGTATGAATAATTAAAAAGAAGTAAAACAGGAGGGTTTTTAAACCTTTCTGGGATCTGTGATTTCTCCTGTGAGGGCGGAAGCTCCTGCAGTTGCAGGGGAAGAAAGATAGACAAAAGATTCAGGGCTTCCTTCTCTGCCCTTGAAATTGCGGTTGGAAGTTGCAAGCCCTACTTCTCCAGGGCCGAGGAGGCCAAAAGAGCCTCCCATGCATGGTCCGCAGCACGGAGATTCCACGATCGCGCCGGCGTTCATGAGTTTTTCAATATATCCGGCTTTCAACAGTTTCATATACTCGGTTTTTGAAGCAGGCACAACAAGGAGGCGCACACCCTTTGCAACAGGTTCGTCTCCCATAATATCGGCCATTATCTTGATATCTTCAAACCTGCCGTTCGTGCAGGAGCCCATAAAGATCTGGTCAATCTTCGTACCTTCCACTTCGCTTACCGGTTTTACATTATCTACATTATGCGGGCAGGCTACCTGGGGTTCAAGGTCAGAGACATCGTAATGTCTGACATCCAGATATCTGGCACCTTCATCGGATTTCCAGTACGGGTCAAGTTTGTAGCCTGGAATGCGCTCTTTAAGGTATGCTTCGGTAACCTCATCAGCTTCTATGATTCCTGCTTTTCCTCCCATCTCGATTGCCATGTTGGATATGGTCATGCGCTCGGGGATGGATAGGGAGCGGATTGTAGAACCTGCGTACTCGGCTGCCATATATCTGGCTCCTTCTACGCCTACATCCCCTATAAGGTGCAGGATAAGGTCTTTGGAATAAACACGCTTTGGCAGTTTGCCTTCGACTTCAAAACGGAAGGTCTCGGGAACCCTGAACCAGAGTTTGCCTGTAGCAAAAACGGCTGCCATGTCAGTGGACCCTATGCCGGTAGAGAATGCCCCTAAAGACCCATATGCGCAGGTATGAGAGTCCGAGCCCACAATCAGGTCTCCGGGTCTCACATGCCCTTTTTCGGGCAGGACCTGGTGGCAGACTCCTTCGTAAACATCATAATTTAAAATACTCTGCTCTTTTGCAAACTTCCTGAGCATAATGTGGTTTTGCGCGGCATTAATCGAGTCTGCAGGGACCTGGTGATCGAATATGATTACTATTTTGCTTGGGTCCCATACTTTCTTTTCCTCTTCATCTCTCATGATTTCGTAAAAGCCCTGGACTGCCAGCGGACCAGTGATGTCGTGGGTCATTGCCAGGTCTATATTTGCCAGTACGAAATCCCCGGCTTTCACGGGAGTTCCGGAGGCCTTTGAAAAGATCTTCTCCGAAACGGTCATCGGGCGATTGTCACTACCAGACATTCCGGTCATGGGAATAACTGGCGCTTTCTAATTAATAAATTTATTGATTATTCTGGATAGAAATATAATACCCATATTAAAATGTGAATTAAATATCTACTTTAGGAGTTAAGGAAAGTATGCTACAAGCTGATGGATTTATTCGAGATCACATGGGGCCTCTTAAATGTGGCTCAATCCATGATTTTTGTGATTCCCTTGCTGTCATGCACTATATAAACACATATCCCTTTTTCCAGATTATTTCTTGCGATCCCTGCGCCTTTTTCTGTTCTCTCGAAATCCTCATACTTTTCGTACATGGCAAGTGTATCTTCGAGTTCCGAAATATATCTTAAAAGCAAAGAATCTGCAAGTTTTCTGCTCTCTTCCTTAGAAATGTGGTCTCCAAGCCCTTCACATTCACATGTGTACATTTTAAGCTCCTCAATGTAAAAAGGATAGGTACTGCAGAGCATTGGACGCACAGGGTATATCCTGCACCGGTTTGTATCCTTTTCAAGGAAAATGCAGTCCCCATTTCTTTTCCGCCTGAGCATCCATCCATAGGCATGGATATTTCCTTCCGAATCGATGTCATCATTTAGAAGCTCAAGTGTCCTGAAGGGCTCTGAGGTTGTTTCTTCCTTTATTTCCTGTGTTATTGAAGAACTTTCTGCATATCTGTCTTCATCTTCATCTTCGGTTTCATCGGGAGTGGGCGGGATAAGAGGACCTGCCACCTCAAGTTTTGAAAGTCCCGTATACTCCCGGATTTTCTCGATTTCTGGAGGTGTTAAAACTACTCTATTGTCCCCAAAAGCCCGTTTGCAGCACTTCCCGCAGTGCTGGCAGGAAAAACCTGTTTTCTCAATTTCGGCTGCAAGTTTTTCAGGGTCAAGCCCGCGAGCTATTTCAATTTCTTTTTTGAGGGCGGCAATAAGAATGAGCTGATATTCTTTTTTTTCTGATTTTTTGTTATTGCTTGAACCTGAATTTTCCATGTATGGATTGCTGTCTTGCAGGTACATCAAATTAACGCAGGTAATGATCAAATTTAACAAAATAAACAATATAAAAAATTAAAGAGGCTCTGCCTTTTCCAATATTTTGAGTGTGCGCCCTGCAGCCAGCATCCTTATTCTGTATGAGTAAGCCGTATGCAACCTTAT
>DUGS01000015.1:6636-8125 GCA_013331265.1 Methanosarcina sp. | reverse complement strand
CTTCTTCCTATAAATCCGCAACTTATGTCCCTGCTTTTCATCCAGATACTGTGGGAAAAAGTTCATTAAGAATATTCAAGAATATCCAGGAACCAAAAGTGGTCTCTTTTAATTGTCCTGCTGCTGGTTATTTTTATTTTCTTCTTGAAAAGAGGGCCGCAGGTCACAAAGGTATGGTATTCCCCATTTTCTCCACAAATTCTTTCCATTAAAGCTCTGTTCTCTTCTAAATATATATCACCACAAATCACGCCTTCGATGCCCTCGGGAATTAAATTCCCAATTGCAGCTTTGACTTCCTGCTCAAATCCTTCTCCTGTAGTTTCTTTTTGAAATAGAGGAATCCCGGTTGCCTCAGCCTGCAACTGAATTAATTTAGCCTCAGTCCCATGAAAACGCACTCGTTTATATTCTACGGAAACAAAATTTGCAAGATAGGAAATCTTATATCCGGCAAGGATTGCCTGATAACATGCAAAACAGCTGTCTTTACCCCCACTCCATGATGCAATGTAGCTCATAAGATTAGTTCTCCTTCAGCCTATAATGTTTTGAACCAAAACAATAACATTACCCCCAAAACCTCCAGATTAACGACAGTAAAGTTTACGGTAAGTCAACCTGCATTATATGATTTATTTTTTATATAGCTCGAATTATTTATAAGTTCAAAACATTTCCCGCCCGAACAAAAAATTAAATTTTGACATTAAAACAGAACATTAAGGTTTATCTCTAAGTTTATTTTTCAGACAGCCTTCGAGCGCTCAACATATTCAACATATTCTATTACAGACCCGTCAGTATGTCTTACCGTCATGTGGCAGACGGACTGAACACAGAAAAAGGTTTAGGCATGGTTAATAAGGCTGTATGGGTGAAAGATATTACAACTTGGTTCTTTGGTAAATCGAAAAGAACGCTATAATCTCGAGACGCAGTACTCAAACGTATCAAACATGTTCAGGTTTATCCAGAGTGAATTTATTCCGTTAATTTTTCAGAAAAATAAACGAAGAGTGCCCCTGCAGTAAAATACCTATTTATCTCCGAAGGTCCAATCCTTTTAAGGCAAAGGGGAAATGGGGTATCTGGTTCTGGAAGACAATATTATAGAGGTAAATAACCTTGAGTATTTTTTCGGCGAGGTAAAAGCAGTCGATAATATCAGTTTTACAGTCAAAGAAGGGGAGATTTTCTCATTTCTCGGGCCAAATGGGGCAGGAAAAAGTACTGTAATCAATGTCCTTACCACCCTGCTGCCGGTTCAGAAAGGGAGCGCAAAAGTTGCGGGCTTTGATTTAAAGACCGAGCCTGAAAAGGTAAGGGAGTCCATAGGAATTGTTTTTCAGGAACTTACCCTTGACAGGGACATGACTGTAAGAGAGATTCTGGAATACCACGGAAGGCTATACTCCATGCCGAAAGCTGCAAGGCAGGAAAGGATTGACAAACTGATCAAACTGGTCGAGCTTGAGGGAAAACGTGA
>DUGS01000015.1:0-6343 GCA_013331265.1 Methanosarcina sp. | reverse complement strand
GGGCTTATGACCCAACCAAAAGTGCTTTTCCTTGATGAGCCAACAATAGGGCTTGACCCTCAGACCAGGATAAGGATCTGGGAATATGTAAAAGATATCAACCAGCAGGGCACGACCATTTTCCTGACAACCCATTATATGGACGAAGCTGACCAGCTCAGCGACAGGATAAGCATCATAGACCACGGGAAAATAATTGTCACAGGCAGGTCCTGGGAGTTAAAAAATGCACTTGGGGAGGACCTTATTTACCTGGAAACCAGCAACAACCTGGAAGCTGCAGAGTCTCTCAGGAAACTTGACAGTGTGAAGGGGATCAGGGAAAAAGCAAAAGGGATAGTTGTCCTGGTCAATACGGACGGCACATACCTGCTGCCCGAGATCATGGACAGGCTTCGAATCGGGGGGATCAAAATTAAGGCAGTGAACCTAAAAAAACCTTCAATGGACGATGTTTTTGTCCACTATACTGGAAGAGAGTTAAGGGACAGTGGAGCAGAAAAAGGTTCAGTGGTAGTCCAGAGGGCAGGGAGGCGTTGATAGATGCGCACAGGGTTTCTTACAATCTACTGGCGGGACATGCTAAGATTTGTCAGGTTCAGGGCCCTCCTGTTTGCCTCCCTTGTCCAGCCTGCTCTCTGGCTTGCCTTTTTCGGAATTGCAATGTCAAATAATTTTGACAGGCTGACTGCAACCATGCCAGTTGTTCCCGGTGTGAAGGCTGTTGGTTATCTGACTTTTATAGGGGCAGGAGTTATTGCAATGACCACACTTTTTACAAGCCTATTCGGAGGCACTGTCCTGCTCTTTGACAAAAACTGGGGGCTTATGCGTGAAACATTATCAAGCCCGCTTCCGAGGATCCATGTCATTATTGGGATAGGTCTGTCCGGCATGACAAAATCCTTCATCCAGGCATCTGTTATAATGGGGTTCGGGATTTTGCTCGGAGTCAAGTTTTTTGGCGGTTATACCCCGATACAGGTCCTTTATTCTCTGCTAGGGATCATGATTTTTGTAGGTACGTTTTCTCTCGGCTTTCTTTTCCTTTCGGCTGCAATCGCAATAACTATGGAGAGCCCGGAAGGGATGCAGGCAGTAATTACCCTTCTTACCATGCCCTTCTTTTTTACGAGTAACGCCCTTTATCCCGTAAATTCATTCCCGCCTGTGCTCCGGGCTCTATCCACGATCAACCCGCTAACCCATCTTGTAAGTGGGATCAGGTATTTTGCAATTGGAAGCGACTTTTCTGCAATTGGAATTCGCTATACTTACACACAGGGAGAGATTCTTGTTTCTTACATTGCCCTGCTGGCTTTTGCAGGAATAATGTTTTTGATTGCAAGATGGAGATTTAGCAAGGTTACTGTTACATAAATGCAACAAAGCATTTTGAAGAAACCGGGTATCCGGTGATTCAATCTTAAGACCGCATACTTATGAGCAAAACCTTTTTTCAGAAACTTAATTTCCAAAAATATATCCCTCTTTTTGCCCTTGATTTAATAATATACGCCTGGATAAAAATTGCAGGATAAGTGATACCAATGAGTTTAGCAGGTCAAACAGCCCTTGTAACAGGGGGGAACAAAGGGATAGGAAGAGCTATCTGTTTTACTCTAGCAAAGGAAGGGGCAAACATTGTCATTGCTGCAAGGAACGAGAGCGAGACCAGAGAGACCCTGGATAAATTGAAAAGCATGGGAGCTAAAGCAATTGGAGTCCAGGTTGACGTGCGTAAAGAAGAGGACGTAAGGCGCCTTATCTCAACAGTCATTGATAAATGCGGCAATCTTGACATTCTTGTTAACAATGCAGGAGTTGCGTGTAAAAGAAGAATTGAGGACACCACTCTGGAAGAATATGACATTATAATGGATACAAACTTAAAAGGTGTCTTCCTCTGCACAAAATATGCGATCCCATACATAAAAAGGAGCAAGAATGGAAAAATCATCAATGTTTCCTCTGCAGGAGGGGTGCATGGGCTTCCAGAGTTCTCCGTATATTGCAGCTCGAAATTTGCTGTAAACGGCATGACCGAAGCAATCGCTTCCGAACTGGAAGGGCAAATAAAAGTTTATTCAATCTGCCCCGGCGCTGTGGATACGGATATGTACAGGTCAATCTATGCCGACAGACCCGACCTAAAACCTGAGCATATTGCGCAAAAGGTTCTGGAACTCGCTTCACCTGATTCGAAAGTCCCGTCCGGGAAAATAATTGAAGTAAGTGCACTGCCCATCCCTCAACTCTGAAAACTTAAATTTAATGGCAAAATATAACGTTCGGCTTAATTTGCCGAACTCTGAATTACAGGACTTTGAATATCTTGTCTGAAGAATACCCTGACTTTTCAGGGGTTTTAAGGAGAGTTTTTTAAGTCGCTCTTTTACTCTCTGTTTTTTTAAATCCAAATTAAGAAATACGAGATTAATTGAGCCACATGGATATGATTCTGATACAGAGTCTGTCCTGAAACCCAAAGATGTTGCAAGGAAGGTTCTGGAATTCTGTTTACCGAAAACGACTTTTCCGCCAGGTTCTTTAATTGAGGTTACAGGCCCAAGGTGAGGGTTGTTTAATTCTCATATATTTAATTTGCATCACTTAATTCACATTTGTTCGAATCATATCTTACTTTGTTGAAATTCTGTTCTTACTTTATTGAAATTCTGTTTTTGTTCTGCTTAAAAAATGAAAGAAGGACAATATTAGAAATGGGGGTGAAATTATGTTTAAAAGCCGTAAAGATGCAGGAGAGAAACTGGCTCTGGCTCTTGAAAATTACAGGACAGAAAATCCTGTAATCCTTGCCATTCCACGTGGAGGAGTGGAAGTGGGACTGCAGGTTTCAAAGAAGCTGGGAGCTGACTTTTCCCTTGTAATTTCAAGGAAACTGCCTTTTCCTGACAATCCTGAAGCCGGATTTGGGGCAATTGCCGAAAATGGGAGCACCTTTATTTTAGAGAATGCCGATTCCTGGCTTGCCAGGGAAACCATTGAACAGATCAAACAGGAACAGATTGTGGAGATAGAGCGACGCATAAATGTCCTGAGAGGAGGAAAAACCCTGCCTGATATCGCAGGAAGAACAGTGATCCTTATTGATGATGGGATTGCTATGGGTTCTACTATGAGGGCAGCAATCGAACTCTGCAGAAACAGAAAAGCAGGAAAAGTTGTGGTTGCCGTACCTGTAGCAGGAAAAGAAGTAGCAGATGCAATAGCAAAAGAAGCTGATGAACTCGTTGTGCTCGAGGTTCCTGTCGATTTCAGGGCTGTTGCTCAGGCTTATGAAAACTGGTATGATGTCTCGGATGAAGAGGTTCTTGACCTGCTAAGGGAAAGGATCAGGGCAAAAGAGATGAAAGATCTTGATTTTAATCAATCCGGACCAGAGACCTGACAGAAGCCGAATAAGGAATGGAATTTAAAAACCCAGAATTCAAGTCTCTGGAATATGGAGGAGGTCAGGAAATTATTCACTCTTTTTCTCCAATTTCATACTTTTATTTAACTTCGGCAACGATAACAACGTAATTTTTCCCGTATTTTTTAGCACATGCAGGGCATGTAGTGTACCACATGTACCATTTTTTAATTTCAAGCCCTTTGCTTTTTGCATAGCCTTCAAAATCCGCACACCATTCTCCTGTTTTTTCAAAACTTCCTTCGTATGCTCTGGTCAGGAATTTTCCACTCAGAGTTACGTTTTCAGCCCCGGCAACTTCCCTATCAACAGCCAGGTAAATGTCCATATTGTTTTCTGAGGTGTGGTCCGAAAGGCAGAGCCAGTCAGGCATTTCCGCGCCAGCCCTGGCGACTTTTTCGTTCATCCTTGTTATTACCTCTCCAAAATTCAGAGGCATGTAATTCTGAGTGGTAACTGAATCTTTGATGAACTTTTTATTGTTCCATTCAAAGAGTTTTCCATCCCAGGGGGCGGGGTCAAAATGGGGGCAGCATTCCGGAGTTTCGGTTTTGGTGGTCATAATTTTTCACCCTTTTAGGTAATGACTTTACTTATTATTTCAGGACCTCTATTTAATTTATTTTGTGGAAGCTTTTAAGGTGGACTAATATTAAATGGGTCAGGTAACACTGGTCGTTCTTTATATTCATTAATAGGATGGATCTGGAGATACCTAGTTAAATCAGTGCTAGGCCCCTTCCACTCCATCATATAAAGAAGTATTTTTATCCTGTCAACTTCATTAAGCTGATCTTTTTCTTCACCAATCTGGTCTAACATATGGTTTTCAAAAGTTTTAATTAACTTATTTTTCGATTCTTTGGATACTTTATGCACAGCTTCGTACCATGAATCTCCTTCAAATAACTTCTGATATCTTTCATCCCTTTTGCATTCATACAGCTCAGGTTCTATCTTAATCGTACCCATCCCAAAGGGTTTTCCCATTCCTAATGAATGGCGATATTCTTTTCCTTTTTCTCCGGGGAGTGTCAAAACCCACAATAAAGCACCCAATTCAAAATCCCTTAAGTTTTCAAAATAGATGCGGAATGAAAAAGTAACTCCTGATTTTATTGGCTTAATTTTAGTATACTGTGTAGGCGACTTTTCAATATTTCTATCTAATTCTTTTATATTTTCTAATTTTACTTCGCCTTTATGCCAATACATCTTATGACCACGAATCACGGTACCATCTGGTGAAGGAGTGGCATAGTGAGCTAAATTTACCTTTTGATCAGGATCATGGGATTCATCCTGAACTAGATAATGTTGAAATGTCGTAGGCTTGGGGGATGCAAGGATTTTTGGAGTAATTGTTTTCTGATTTTCTGTTAGCCAGATATCTTCAAATAGAGACTCAAGTTTCGCATCAGTGAAGAATACCCTTCCTGCGCATGAAGTTTTGTGACTATTTTTTGATTCATAGCCAAAGATAGCTTCAGAAATGTCAATTTTATCTTTATCTCTCAATTTTTCAGGAACAAAATGAATTACCGATTCATCATAAGGCAATCGAAACATCATTGTTGGTCCCAAAAAAACAAGTTCTTCCTTGTCATCCACAAGATAAAACAATGGATCTCCATCTTTACAGAGAGGACGACTTGAAATTCCACGAGGAATATCCCTGTCATCTGAATAAAGTGACCATATGTGGTTAGGGATTAAAATTGGCTTTGCCTTAGTATCTGGCTCATAAATGGCACAATGCATGTGTTTTTCTGTTCTCCCCCCCATATGCCCACTACGTACAATAATAGCCTTTTCAAACCCATCTTGTTTTCCTTCAGAGATTTGTCTTATATCTGATTTGTTTTGAACAACAGCAAGATTTAATGCTAAATCACGACTTGACCTTTGCGGAACCGTTCTTTCTTTTGGAGGGCGAATATAAACCTCAATTATATCTTTTGAAGTATAATCTTGATTTGGATAATGTTTGTCACATTTAACTGCTTGAGCTACACTGTATTCAATATGAACAAATGTTTCTCCGTATATTTCACGGGCGGGTTGTATAGACCAATGGGATCCATCTTTCTTTAGATATCCTCCACGAACATTTGATGAAGGATATTCAAAAAAATATTTTTGATTCTTATTATTTTGCTGATTATTACCTAACAATTTATTTCGATAGGATACACCCAAACTGCTTGAATCACCAACAGCACGATAAACGAGCTTTTTGTCTGTAACCCATTGTATTTTTCCATAACCTACAATCTCCACCAATGATCTAATCATTCCCCGTAAAGTGCTGCCTGGAATTATTGGAAGATCCACATGATCATAATAAAAAAATTGAGCGCGTTCATTTTTTATATCATCACTCAGTTCATAAAACTTTTTATCCCCATATTTATTAAAAAAAGAAGGAGTCATAGGACAGCGGACATACAAGGGAGACTCAGTTTTCATAGTACATTTTATGTAACCAGTATTATTTGTGTATGAATCTTGATCTGGTAATTCAGTAACTGTCACCAATTTATCTGGTAAGGGTATAAAGTTGTAAGGAGCATATGCCCAAAACGAATTTTCAGTTTTTCTGTCAAAACGTTTTTTTGTAGGATTTGAATGTTTTGGTAACATTAAACCACCCCTTTTATAATATCTGCTCTAATGCCTACTAGTCGACTGAATTTTATATAGGCCTGACCGTCGTCATCGTAATTTATATAATGACGTACCTTAAGCTTCAAGTCCTCTTTTATATCAACTGGGGGGGCATGTCGTAATCCTTCAGATCTATGTTCCCACAGAAAAAAACCATCATTGCTATTTTTCAATCTGGTACCCCATAAAATCATAGTGTCATCAAAATATTCTATATCTTGTCCTTGATTATCAATCACC
>DUGS01000035.1:7126-15020 GCA_013331265.1 Methanosarcina sp. | reverse complement strand
ATATAAGAAAATAGTTTTCTCATGTTTGTTTTATTTATGAGCCTATCCCAAAACCAACTTTTATTTTAGAGTATCAGAACCAATTTCTTGATCAGGAGCTTTATAATTATTTTGAAATAGAGTTCAAAGAAATGATTTTTGAGTTTTGGGATCAGTTCGAGCTTTATTCCTGATAATTGGTTAAAATTGGCTCAAAAAATATTAACTTTTTTTGAAATCCGAAATAGTCTTGAAGGCGTTGCATTGGGTTATTGAAATATACAAGAAAATTAATTGGTGTATTTTTTTAACGCTCAGATATATAATCTGTGCAATATGTTTTCAATTATATGTTTTATTAAGAGATATGCCGTCAAACAAAATAGAATATTCTAATAACATTTTCTGGGGATCATATGATGTCCTTCAGGGGCCTATCTGTCAGTTTTCAAAATGAGAAAATAACGAGTTGCAAATGCCAGAGGAGTCTACATGCCAGTAATAACCATAATTGGGTGCAGGATGTTCGAAGACGAGATAATGCACATTCTTGAAAATGATCCTGAGATTGAAAAAGTGCTTGTAGTGAAAAACGAGGACTGCGCAGGTATTACAAGAAAGATGAGCGAAGCAGGAGTTGCATATACAGTTATCCCCTTTGAAGAGATCCCTGAAAAATCTGCAGGGAAAAATAAAGGCCTGACTCTGATAGTTTACATGCTTGAGCTTGCCCTGCACGCAATTCCTGAAAACCTTAAAAAAACCGTTTATTCAAAGGTTGAACTTATGGCTCCCCGCTCGGATGGAGTCCTGCTCTTTTACGGGCTTTGCGGAAACGTGCTCGGAGAAATTGAAGAAGACTTCAAAGCCCTGGACTGTAAGGTCTGCATCCTGAAAGAAGAAAACGGAGAAATCGTTGACGACTGCATAGGTGCCGTATTAGGGGGAAGGAAGCAGTACCTGGAAGCCCTGAAAAGTTTTAGAGGGGTTGGCACCTTTTTCCTGACACCTATGTGGGCTGTAAACTGGAGGGAAATGGTCAGAACCGCAGGCCTGAGCCAGAACCCGGACGATATAACTATGTCGAAGTTTATCTTTGATTATGCGGGTTACAAAAGAGTTGCAAGGATAAACACGGGTCTTGCTTATGAAAAAAATTTTGATGCCTGTGTAAAAGAATTCTCCACACTCTTTGAGTTTGAAATCACAGACCTCGAAGGGACTTTACAGCTTGTAGAAAATTGTTATGCAAAAACAAAAGCCTCGGTACTGGATGCCTGCACTCACACCTGAACTTAAAAATCGGGAATGGAAAGTTTCTTTCCAGACTTCATCCCAGCCCTTTAGTTTTTTTAAGATCAAAAGCAATTAGAGCAATATTTGGGAGATTCTTCCACGTCAGTTTCCTTTGTCAATTGATAAGTATTAATATTCACAGGTAAATTTAAAATAAACACGAAATTTAACGGCAAAAAACCTGAGGGGGATTCAGGAGTTGGGAAACCATTTAATAATCATTGCCGGAGAAGAGGCAGGTCCTGCGTCAAACAAGATGGGCGGGATCTGGAATGTCATTCACGAAGAGGCGCATACCCTTGCGGCTCTTTTTGACTCCGGAAAACTCAAAGCAAAAGAAAATACAGAGATCCTTATCGCAGGCCCATATTTCGGGCACAGGGGCGCAGACTGGAACCGTGGTTTGAACAGAATTACAGATATGGATGGGCTTGCCCCTCTAAGCGTGGACGGGGAACTGGAAAAAAGTCTGCAAGCCCTTGAAAACCAGGGCATTAAAGTCTTCACAGGAGAGGAAATGGTGGGGAAAACCAGAATAGGTTACCTGCAATTTCAGACCTCGGATTTTGGGAAGATCCGCTCATCATACATGGGAAAAGATATGACTCTTGAAAACAGGGTCAAAGCCGAAGCGTATGAACTTCTGGGACTTGATTCCCTGAGGTATGAAAGCCTTCCAAACGGTGCGGAATATACTCATTACCTTTCTCTTTCGTATTCAATCTCCGAGCTTATCCGTTTCGTTGTAAGTTCGGCCCCCAGAACTGCCGACACCTGGGCAGAAGAGGAAGGGCCGAGTAAGGATCTCATTCCCTGTCCAGGGATTTCCCTTCACTGTCACGAGTTCGGCACTTTTTATGCGCCTGCAAGGCTTAAAAAACTGGGAGTCCCGGTAAATGCCGTTGCGACCCTGCATGCAACCCTTCCTGGCAGGACTGCAGGATATGATTCGATTCAAAAAAGAAGAAACAATGACAGTACATGGCCTCCTGGCGTACCTGAAAACCTTGCCTTCCTCGAATCCCTTGCCCTGTACGCGGACACGGTTACTGCAGTAGGGGAATCGACCCGCCAGGAAGCCAGGCTTTTTTACGGGATTAACGGTATTGTCATTAGAAACGGGATAACTATTGAGTCTGAAAAAATAGACTGGAACAGAAAAGAACTTTGCCTCGCACGGATCAGGGATTTCCTTTCCGAAAACCTGTACAGGTATTACGGGGGGGAAAAGATCGAGCCTGAAAAGATCATTCCCATTTTCACAATCTCCCGCATAGAGGTTGAAAATAAAGGATACCCAGACCTCCTTGACTCCCTTGTAGCTCTCGAACATGTAATAAGAAACAGCATTATGGAAGGATATATGGAAGAGAAAATAAAGGTAATCTGTTTCCTTGTCGCTACGGAAGGGCCCAAAACTAACCTGCCTGAAGGGTTTCCGGTGCATCTGCCAAAAGATGTGCTTGTAGGAAACGAACTCCGGCTTCAGCAGATGATAGAGGAGAGAGAGCTTGATTTCCCAAAAATGGTAAGAGGAAAGCATTCAGTTGCGGCTGTCCTCTACCCTCAGATAATCTCAATAGATGACGGAGGGCTGGGTATGGGAGTGGGGGACTTTATGGCAGGCTGCTGTGCCGGAATCTTCCCTTCCCGCTATGACCCATTCCTTCTCACAGGACTTGAAGCCGGAAAAGAGGGGACCCCTAGCGTGGTAAGCCGGGTGTGCGGCTTCAGTGATGCTATAAAAACTATCGAGTCCCTGATAGAGGTCCTGGGTGGAGTGATAGTAGTAGACAATATACACCTTTCCTATTACGAGACAGTCCTTGACTATGCACTGGCAGTCAGTTACTTTATCCGAAATTTCGTGGACGATAGAGTAAAATACAAACTTCTCTGCAGAGAAGCCTTTCTCCTTGCAAAGGACATGGACTGGGAAAAGCCCAGTGAGCAGTATTATGAGTTGATAAGCGGGGCACGCTTCTGCATGCAAAAAGATGAAAACTCCGGAAAAATGTAACAGACGAACAGGAAAAAGCTGAAAGAGGCAAAGAAACAGACTGATAGGAACAGGCTGGAGTATTACGAAAATGTCAGAGATCAGAAAGCATTATTTCCTCCGCGAGTACTGCATAATTGCCGAAGGGAGGGCTAAAAGGCCCTCGGATTTTGCAGGGGCAGCCGGAGGTCCCGAAAAAAACAGTTCTGAGAAATGTGTCTTCTGTGGAGGGAATGAAGAAAAAACGCCGCCTGCAAATGCAGTATACAGGAATGGAGAGATCTTTTCCGACACCTTGGAAAAAAGAATAAGAGACTGGGATTTCCGCTGTTTTCCAAACCTTTATCCTGCACTTTCTCCTGCTTCACCCATCCCAGGGTCCTGCGAAAAAGACCCTGAAGTTATTCCGGGATTCGGCTTCCATGAAGTGATAGTTGAGTCCCCTGTGCACGGGAAAAAACTGGAGGATTTTTCCGATGCCGAAATATCAGGACTTATGAAGGTCTACAGGGACAGAGTATGCCATTACGCGGCTCATGAGAATATCTCTTACGTTTCCCTGTTCAAAAACTCCGGAAAAGCCGCAGGCGCTTCCCAGGATCACCCTCACAGCCAGCTAATAGCACTGCCGGTTTGTCCCCAGGTTATTGAAAGGGAGCTGACAGCCATAAGAGATTCACAAAAATGCCCTTACTGCACTATCCTTGAAAAAGAAAAAATCTCGCCGCGCCTCATCCTTGAAAACAGTGATTTCATAGCTTTTGCCCCACATTATTCAAGTGTGCCTTTTGAGGTATGGATTCTTCCGAAAAAACACATAAGTTTTCTTGGAGAACTTAATCCAGGACTCCTTTTTGCTCTGGGGAAAATATTAAGAGACCTGCTCAGAAGTTACACAAAAGTACTTGGAGACCTGCCCTATAACCATATGTTCTATCAGCTTTTTGAAACTCCGGAGTACCACCTGAACCTCAGGTTAATGCCCCGGCTTTCTACAACTGCGGGGTTTGAACTTAACACGGGCATTTACATTAATACGGTTTCTCCGGAAAAGGCAGCCACATACCTCAGAGGGGACATGGCCCCGGATAAATGAGCTGCTCAGGATAACCTGAAGGGAGGTTAATTTTTCTCATAACTGTTTTCCAGCAGAAACATGTGGAAAAAACCAGAGATACGTTTATCTACAATAAATAAGGAATAAAGATAGGGAAGTATAGAGATTGTGTTTTAAATATTGAAAACTGCCCTATAAACGGGAGTGTATGTTGATAAGGCCTGTTCTAAAAAGAGTACGTAAAGGATTATAAAAGGAATACGTACAGAGTAAATATATAAGAAAAGGCTCAACCTTAGTTTACCAATCTGGAAAATTATCTTAATCAGGTAAGCTAAAGGGTTTGAACAGCACAGGCTGGGGGAAGGCCTGTAACTTTTAGCAATTGTGATATCTTTCACTTTGACAAAAAAGGAACAAGTGAGTCTATGAGAAAGATTCGAATAGGAATGTTTAGTTGGGAAAGTTTGCATTCAATACGTGTTGGAGGGATTTCGCCTCATGTATCCGAACTCTCTGAGGCTATTGCAGCTGAGGGGCATGAGGTTCATCTTTTTACCCGTGGATATGAAAACAGCGATGAAGTGATCAATGGAGTCCACTACCACAGGATTGCATGCGACCGGACCGGAGGAATAGTGGAACAGATGAACAGGATGTGCGACGCTATGTATTGCCGGTTCCTGGATGTCCGGGAGAGGGCAGGAGAATTTGATATCCTCCACGGGCACGACTGGCATCCTGTAAACGTTCTCTGCAGAATTAAAGCCCAGTTCGGGCTGCCTTTTGTGCTGACCTTCCACAGTACAGAATGGGGGCGCAACGGAAACCTGCACGGAGACTGGTGGGAGGCAAAAGAAATTTCGCACAGGGAATGGCTTGGAGGCTATGAAGCTTCTGATGTAATTGTAACCTCCACAGTTTTAAAAGAGGAAATCCAGCACATATATAAAATTCCCGATTACAAGCTATGGGAGATTCCCAATGGAATAAATGTGGGAAAAATAAAAAGGGAAGTTGATCCCGGAAAAATAAAAAAACACTACGGAATTCATCCCTGCCTTCCTGTAGTGCTTTTTACAGGAAGGATGTCATATCAGAAAGGGCCTGACCTGCTGGTTGAAGCTGCAGCAAAAGTCTTGAGGAAAAGAGATGCCCAGTTTGTGCTCATAGGAGAAGGAGAGATGCGGGCTCAATGTGAAAACCAGGCTTACAGGCTTGGGATTGGAAATTCCTGCAATTTCCTTGGTTACGCCCCGGACAATACTGTAATCGACTGGTTCAATGCCTGTGACCTTGTTTGCGTCCCGAGCCGAAACGAACCTTTCGGAATAGTCGTGCTTGAGGCATGGGATGCAAAGAAACCAGTAGTTGCAAGCGATGCAGTCGCCCTTGTTGAGAACTTCAGGACAGGAATCATTGCTCATAAAGAGCCCTCTTCTATTGCCTGGGGCCTTAATTACGTACTCGAGGGACTCGGCCGCAACAGGATGGGAGAGAAAGGATACGACCTCCTGAAAAAGAGATATAATTGGGAGACAATAGCTAAAAAGACCCTTGAAGTATATGAGAAGGTTACGGAAAAAAACTGAATGGCTAAAAATGCTCGTCTTTTCGTGTTCGGCTGTGGCAATTTCAAAGATTTCCCGGTTTACCTCTGGAATTGCCACAGCCAGGGAAAATCACTATTTAGTCCCAAACCCTGGTATATACCGAGGGCAGTTTGAGTAGTTTTCCGTTTTACAATATTTCTCGACTTCTTCACCTGGGTAATAGCTCTCTTCTTCATCTTCCAATTTTATCCCGCATTTTCTGAAGCTGTCTACTTTTTTTGAGTATTTGCATGGAATATTATTATCCCCTATTTGTTTTTGAAATAATTTAGGGAGTAACATATTTATATTCGTTTCGATTAACTTTTATGAATAATCTAACAGGTTATTAAAAAAGCTGTTTACTACTTATAAAAATTAGATTTTGACGAAATATGCCCAGGAAAAAGACATGTCAAAATAAGAGTTCCCAAAATGGGAACATGAAAAGTTTTAGAATAGGGCTAAAACATTGAAATGTATATTAGGTAATATTTAGCCCAACTTAAAGATTAGATGGAATCATCCTCGTCATCTTCATCGAATTCTTTATAACTATCGCTTCCTACCATCGCTGCCGAGATAGAGTCAATCCCATCAAGCCATTCTGCAACAATTCCATATGGAAGCTCAGCCATTACCTCTTCAGGCAGGCTCTGTCCCTTGAGCACGATTGCACCGCACTGTGCAGTGTAATCAAGAGCAAGTTCAAGGTTATCCGAGGCTTCGGCATCGACTGCTGCTATTATAAGCTCATTGATATTTGCTCCTTCCTCGTAGTCGCCCATAACATAGCATTCAAAGGCGACAAGTGCCCCCATTAAAGAGGTCTGCACCGAATCTATCATAAGGTCGATATCTTCAGAAATGGGTTCGACATCGGAAAGCACTATATCCCTTATCTCCCCAAGAATCTCTAAAGCCATTTCTTTGGAGAGCATTTCTTTTTCAAAGCGAGCGGTTACTTTCAGGCAAGCAAGGATAACATCGTCGACCATGTTGACGAATACGGCACTTTCTTTGCCAGCTTCTTCTTCGGACTCTTTTATTTGAAAACCGCTTTCCCTTGCCCGTCCGAGCCAGTTTTCCCAGCGCTTTTGGGTATAAAATTCATAGGGGGGGACCTGGTTCATTTCATGTTCAGGCACTTATAACACCGCTTATAAACCTTTTTTATTAATCAATAATCAATCTTACTATTACTAAAAGGTGTTTGTTTATATTCACCACGCAAGCTTTACCTTTTTCAAGGAATTACTGGCTTCACATTTTGAGTCAAGGCTTTCAAGGACCTCTACAATTTTGCATTTGTCCCCTTTTAAAAGCCCTTCTGGGTGGCAGATCTCATACTCACCGCACTCTCTCTTGCCACATTTGGTGGGCTCATACATAATTTTTGCCCCTTCAACTGCCTTTCTGGACTCCACACTTGCCATGATGGGAGCCCTGCTGACATCTACGGCAAGAACCCCGCTGTCATGCAGGAAACATTCGTGCATGTCTTTACTTTTGATCCTCACGACTCTATACCTGCGTCCGGGTTCAAGGTTAAGGCAGGTGTTCTTCAAACGGCATTTTTTACATTCAGGCATTTCACCTTTGAATATAAATTCCAGCCCTTCCCTTGCCAGCCGTGATCCGATGAGTGTTATTTTTGTATCGCTTTCTGTCATGATAGTTCTTCCATTTAAATTTTTTCCAGGCGTTTCTAGAGTTTTCAGGATACCTGAAGTTATTCCCAAACACTTCGAATTAAGTATTGAATATGAAATAAAGCGTTTAAATTTAGATTAATCATAAAGTTAAATTCATATAAACTCAAATGAACCATTAATTGTTAAATCCGAATCCTGGTTAAATGATTTTATATATATCTGGAGGTTTCAGAGATTTGCTAATTTCTGTTTCGGCCAGAGTTAAAACAACTTTTCAACTTATGACCTTTGTGATTCTTGCAACTTTCTCAGCCGC
>DUGS01000035.1:6510-6994 GCA_013331265.1 Methanosarcina sp. | reverse complement strand
GATTCTTGCAACTTTCTCAGCCGCCGAAGGGGTCAGGCCGTTTCCGAGAATAGTGTAGCGTTCCGGGCGGATACTGTGTGCCTGTAACAGGGCTTCGACTATATATTTGTCTTCTATGCCAAGCTCTCTGGCAGTTGTAGGAGCCCCGATCTTTTTTAAAGCATCCCTTATCTCCTGCCAGTTTCCTCCATGCAGGTACATCATCATAATCGTGCCAACCCCGCACTGTTCTCCATGTAGCGCAGGCTTTGGGGCAATCCTGTCAAGGGCATGGCTGAACATATGCTCAGATCCCGATGCCGGCCTTGAAGAGCCTGCAATACTCATTGCAACCCCGTTTGAGACCAGTGCTTTTAGCACAAGCCTGGCAGAAGTCTCATGTTCCGGTTTTATTGAATCGGCGTTTTCTATTATTACCCTGGCAGCCATCCGTGAAAGGGCTGCAGCATATTCCCCGAAGTATTCATTCCTGAGCCTGTTTGCA
>DUGS01000035.1:5864-6337 GCA_013331265.1 Methanosarcina sp. | reverse complement strand
TTCATTCCTGAGCCTGTTTGCAAGCTCCCAGTCAAGGACTGCCGTATAATTGGAAATAATGTCTCCACAGCCGGCAGCAAGAAAACGGAAAGGAGCTGCTGAGATAATTGCCGTATCAGCAATCACTGCAATAGGAGCCTGAGCCTGTACGGAAGAGTTTCTCCCGTTATCCATTATTGAGGCGCGAGAAGAGGCTATCCCGTCATGGGAAGCTGCCGTGGGCACACTGATAAAGGGAAGCTCAAGCCTTGTTGAGGCAAGCTTTGCAAGATCGATAGACCTGCCGCTCCCGACACCGAGAAGGAAACTGGCGTCCATCTCAAGAGCTTTTTCCATAATTTTCTCGACTTCTTCTATTGTGGCCCCGCAGGTAAGGATCGCATCCGCACTCCTTCCCGCATCTTCAAGGAGTTTGCAGACTCTTCTGCCCGCAACATCCCGTGTAGTGCTTCCGGTTACTATCAGCGCATTTC
>DUGS01000035.1:0-5716 GCA_013331265.1 Methanosarcina sp. | reverse complement strand
TTCCGGTTACTATCAGCGCATTTCCTTTAAGTTTAAGGTCCCTGCAGACATCCCCTACTTCTTCAAGCACGCCGTGCCCGACAAGTACATCTCTCGGAAACTGCATCCATTTTGCGCTGTTCTTGTTTAGAGTCAATTTCATACCCGCATGAATTTTTGATCGTGATAAAGATATACTGTACACTGACGTTCATTACTCTTTCATAAACCCGGCATAAACCATTATGACAGGGGGTAAGGTTGCTTACTTGAATAACATCCAGACTGTTATTGCAAATATCTATATTTATAAGGTATTTAACACTAGCAGTATACCTGTGCTGACTAAAGAAATAAAACGAATACTACTGATCATATCAGACCGCACTTTTACTATATGAGATTTCGTCCGGATTTCATATATTCCATCCCTGCCTGCAGGTTAAATACGGAAATTTCTCCAGGAAAATGGACGCTTCTTCAGGGGAATTTACTTAAACCCACTATCTCTCTATTGATAAGTTTATTAAATCTAACCTTTTAACAGATACAATTATAAAGATCAATTATAAAAATATAGTAATATAATATCTTTTAAAAAATATAGTAATATAATATCTTTTAATATGATTCCCGTACAATATATTTGCTTTTCCTGAAGTAGGGCTTTGGGAAGGCAAAGAAATATCTGTAATTAAACCGAACACCGTTCAGCAGTTGAGGTTACCACACTTACAGTTCAGAAATAAGTTTGTCTCATATATATGAGCCAGTACGCGAATTCGATGTACATTAAGTATTAATTGTATCAGGCTATTGCCATTTTGAATGAGTGATAAGATGAGTTATTTAACGGAAGAAATTTCACAATTTATCAATACCTATTATCTGAACCCCATAAGGGGCGATGAAGGGTATAACCTTGTAAACACGTTTACCTGGGCAGTGGTACTGGGAATCTGTATTTTCGGAGTTTTCAGGCTCCTTAAAAAGCTGGAAGTAAAGATAAACCAAAAGTTCATAATCTCACTCCTGCCATTCGTACTTGCAGGTTCTTCCCTGCGCGTGATTGAAGACTCTCCTGCTGACATCTTTCACCCTCCTTTCAGCTATTTGCTTATAACTCCGAATATTTATTTTCTGGTTTTCGGAATAACCGTAGTCTGCCTGTGGCTTTCAATCAGGCTACAGAAGGCAGGGCTTGTAAAGGATTATCATCCGGTCTTTGCAGGCTTCGGGCTGACATGGTTTTTATTAAATCTTGGGACCCTGCTGTATTTAGAGGACATTGTAGTTCCTTACGTGCCGGTATTTGTACTTGTAGCAGGGACAGGACTGACATTTACCTTTTACATGGTTGCCCGCCACTTCAACTCCTCGATTTTCACCGATCCTCTGAACATTTCCATCCTGCTTGCCCATATGCTGGACGCTTCTTCGACATATATAGGAATAGATAAACTTGGGTATTATGAAAAACACGTGCTCCCTTCATATCTTATTAAACTTACGGATACTGCACTGGTTATGTATCCATTGAAGCTAATTATCTTTGTAGGGGTTCTTTATGCACTTGATACCCAGTTTGAGAAAGATGAGGAGTCAACCAACCTGAAAATGCTGATTAAAATGGTTATTTTGATCCTCGGGCTTTCTCCGGCAACCCGGAATACAATCCGAATGATGCTGGGGATCTGAAAGAGTAGTAAACAGATGCCTTCACTGATTCCGGGATTTAAGATATCAGGTTTCTATTGGGGATAATCATGGAAATAGAAGAAGACTATTTAAGGGAAAAAAAAGGAGAAGTCAGGCCAGAAACTCCTGATGGGGAGGAGGAAAAAATATATGCTCCAGCGGAAAATGCCTTTTTAGCCGACAGCAGAGAAATGAAATCCAGGCCTGGAGAAAGAGGTACCTCAAGATTATCTGAGTTTACAGGCTACCTTCATTTCATCCTGCCATATGTCCTTTTCATCGCATTTGTATTCTTTGGGTCTTTATTTGCAGGCTATACTTCATCGGAAAATTTTCCGGATATGGCTGATAAACTCATAGAAGGGTTCAACTCCCGTTTTGCACCTCTCCTTGCTATGCCCCCTATATTCATTATGTTTGGAATCTTTCTTAACAATGCCTTTGTAAGCCTGCTCTTTCTTGTACTCGGGCTTGCTTTTGGCATCCTTCCGATATTATTTATCGCCTTCAATGGGTATATCGTAGGAGTTATTTCACACATAGTAGCCCAGGAAAAAGGCCCACTCTTTATCGTCCTTGCCCTTCTACCTCATGGGATAGTGGAACTTCCAATGGTCTTTCTGTCAGCTGGAATAGGGCTCAGGCTTGGGCACCAGGTTTTCTCTGCCTTTATGGGCAAGCCCACTGAAATAAAGAAAGAATTTAAAGAAGGACTGAGATTTTATTTCCGCTGGATTTTACCTTTTCTATTTCTGGCAGCCATAATTGAGACCTTTATAACACCTTTGATACTGAGTTTCCAATAAAAATAAGATTAAACCCATAAGAGGGTAAACCGGCTCTCCAGCTTACCCTCGATTATATAAATGATTACTTCTATTAGAAAGGGTTTTAATAGGTAATGCCGTTAATGGGGAAAAATCCAATAAGAACTTTTGTTTAACAAAACCCGGCAAGCTTCCATCGGGACCTGAATTTCAGGAAAAGATTATCCGATATTGATTAAAATCACACAGGGTCATACCTGATCACCATCTCACAGAAGTATTAATACCTCGAAAAAGCTGAGAGATATCACATATGATTGACAGGAAAGAAATAAAGGAAATTGTTGAAGGCTATTACTCGAACGCTGATAAAATAAAAGTAGGGACAATCGCCTCTCACTCGGGACTCGACATCTGCGACGGAGCAGTTGAAGAAAATTTCAGGACCCTTGCAGTCTGCCAGGCAGGAAGGGAGAAGACTTACACCGAATATTTCAGAGCCCAGAGGGATACTTACGGGAGAATAAAGAGAGGAATTGTAGACGAGACTGTTGTATTTAAAAAATATAACGAGATCCTCCTGCCCCAGAATCAGCAGAAACTGGTTGACGAAAACGTACTTTTCATCCCTAACCGGTCTTTTACTTCCTACTGCAGCATAGATGAAATTGAAGAAAACTTCAGAGTGCCTATGGTGGGGAGCAGGAACCTTCTCAGGAGTGAGGAGCGGAGCGAACAGCAGAGCTACTACTGGATTCTCGAAAAAGCAGGGCTTCCGTTCCCTGAGAAAATAGAATCTCCCAAAGACATTAACGAACTTGTAATGGTAAAGCTCCCACATGCCGTAAAGAAACTCGAGAGAGGCTTTTTCACAGCTTCAAGCTACAGAGAATACCTGGAAAAATCCGAAGCCCTTATAAAGCAGGGAGTGATTACGCGCGAAGCTCTTGAGAACGCAAGGATTGAGCGCTACATCATAGGGCCAGTATTCAACCTTGATATGTTCTACTCCCCAATCGAGCCAAAAATGAGCAAACTGGAACTCCTTGGTATTGACTGGAGATTTGAGACAAGCCTTGACGGGCACGTAAGGCTCCCTGCACCTCAGCAAATGGCTCTTGCCCCTCACCAGCTCACCCCGGAATATACAGTTTGCGGGCACAACTCGGCAACCCTTCGTGAATCTCTCCTTGAAAAAGTATTCAAAATGGGAGAAAAGTACATAAAAGCCACTCAGGAGCACTACGCACCTGGAATTATAGGGCCTTTCTGCCTCCAGACCTGCGTGGACAAGGACCTGAACTTCTATATTTATGATGTAGCCCCGAGAGTAGGCGGCGGGACCAATGTGCATATGTCAGTCGGGCATTCCTATGGCAACTCACTCTGGAGAAGACCGATGAGTACAGGCAGAAGGCTTGCCTTTGAGATCAGACGTGCTCTTGAACTTGAGAAGCTTGATATGATCGTCACATAAATTTATTAAGGCTTTCCGGCATTAGTAGATATGAATTGTACAGGATGCCGTAAACTTTAAAAGGATCCCCTGAATCTTCCAGATTCAAGCCGTAACTAAAAATTTGACAACAGATTTCACCGGCTTTTCGGTTCGAAAATACAGAACTGCCTGGGGAAATGGTTCGGGCTCCTCAGAAGCTCGTTTAAGAAAAATCCCGCTTTGAGTTACAATTACAATAAATCAAGGATCACATAGTAAAATTAAGAACCAGGTTTAGAATCGAAATCTGCAGACCCAATGGAAGAAAGCAATTAAAATAGAGGGTACAGATTTCGGAGAAATACCTGCCTTATATCAGATTATCTTACTCTACTGGAGGAAACTACAACTTGAGTCAGCCCTGTGTTAATATCGGCATGGTAGGTCATGTCGACCATGGAAAAACCACACTTGTTAGAGCTTTATCCGGTGTGTGGACGGATACGCATAGCGAAGAAGTAAAAAGAGGAATTTCGATAAGGTTGGGGTATGCAGAATCAACGTTCATGAAATGCCCGAAATGTCCAGAACCTCAATGCTATACTGTAGCAAAAACCTGCGAAAACTGCGGAGAAAAAACAGAAGAGCACAGGACAATATCCTTTGTAGACGCTCCAGGGCACGAAACTCTGATGGCAACCATGCTTTCCGGTGCTGCAATTATGGACGGGGCAGTACTTGTAATTGCCGCAAACGAAGAATGCCCGCAGCCCCAGACAAAGGAACACCTTATGGCACTGGACATCATCGGAATTAAAAACATTGTTATAGTCCAGAATAAAATCGACCTTGTATCAAGGGAAAAGCTTGTCGAGAACTATCACCAGATAAAAAAATTTGTCAAAGGCACTGTTGCTGAAAACGCGCCTGTAATCCCGATATCTGCCCAGCAGAATATTAACATTGATATCCTGATTGATGCTCTGGAAAAACAGGTCCCGACTCCAACACACAAAATGGACAAGCCAGCAAGCATGCTGATTGCCCGGTCTTTTGACATTAACAAACCCGGAGCTTCAATTGACGAGATCCGCGGAGGAGTTATCGGAGGCACCCTTACGGAAGGAGTACTCCGCCCCGGAGACGAGCTTGAGATAAGGCCGGGAATAAAGGTCACAACAGAAGGCATCACCAGGTGGGTACCTATTCTGACCAGAATCTCATCGGTCTTTGCAGGATCAACAAAGGTGGAAGAAGCAACTCCCGGAGGGCTTCTGGCTTTAGGAACTTATCTGGACCCTGCCCTGACAAAAGGAGACTCATTAACAGGACAGATCGCAGGTGCCCCGGGGACTCTTCCTGAGATAAGGCACCAGTTTGTTATGGAGCTACACCTTCTCGAGAGAGTTGTGGGAGTCACCAGGGAAGAAAAAATCAATGAAATTAAAACCAGTGAACCCCTTATGCTCAACATAGGAACCGCAACGACTGTAGGCGTTGTCACAAGTGCCCGGAAAAATGAAGCCCAGGTGGCACTCAAGCGCCCGATAAGTGCAGCCATCGGGTCAAGGGTTGCTATCAGCAGGAGAATCGACTCCCGCTGGAGGCTCATTGGAGTAGGGGTAATAAAAAGTTGAAAGTTATAATTGATACCAATGGATTCATGATCCCTGTCCAGTTCGGAGTGGATATCTTCGAAGAACTGAAAAGGCTGGGTTTTAATGAGTTCTATGTGCCTGAAGCTGTTGTATTTGAGATCGAAAAACTCATAAAGCGGGAAAAGGGTTCAAACAGAACAGCCGCAAAGGTTGCCAGGTCCATGATGGACAGATGC
>DUGS01000075.1 GCA_013331265.1 Methanosarcina sp. | reverse complement strand
TAGGCTAAAGACCTAGTGGTTTTATGCTTCTTCCTATAAAAACTTGACTTCGGATTAAAGGTAAGAGGGAAGTGATCGTTATTAATTTATTGCACCAATACTGGTGTTTACGATTATCATCGCTCCTCTCTTAACCAGAGAGAGAAAATTATTTCCAATGCTGATTCCATATGTGTTAATCTGCTCAACAATGAAAATAGTAATAATCAGTTGTAACTATTCAGCCTGGGAGAAACAACATCAATAGCCATCTTTATTAAGATTCAATAGGCAAATTTCTGGGAATTGATTTTATTTGATTGTTGGCTATAGATCGCGTTTTTTCAATTTTCATTGGTTAGTACTCAGATATATTCGTTTCATCAAAATCTACATAAATCAACTGATTTTGGCAGGCTGAATAGTTACGATCAGTTATATTTACCTCTGCTACTTAACAGGTAGAGGGTTGAAAAATTCAATTCGTTCCACAGATCATAAAAGTGAGATGATAAAGAGATATGGCGAAATATATGTTGGGGGTGATATTTTTATTTTGCCTCATAATTTTATTTTTATCAGTCTCAGGCACTGAAACTTTTTCGCAATCAGAATGTTCGGAAGGTGTCTGGAATAATTGCGATTATAAAAAGCCTGCTGATGAGTGGTCTGCCGCCGCAAGAAGATTCGGGGATGAAAACGGCGTTGTTGACCTGGTCGTTGCTCAAGCGCATGAAAATGATCTGACGTATGTACCTTTTCCTATTGAAAATAGAAAACATATTTACAGTTACAGCCAGACAGACTCGGTGGAGCCTTACCTGAAAAGGTTCGATGAAGATGGATTAAAAGTTATCCTCTCAATTCAACCTATGAAAGCCGATGTAGCTGATGTAATTGATGTTGTACTTTCTAGATATGGTCATCATAAAAGTGTTGTAGGTGTAAATATTGACATGGAGTGGAAATTAACCGGAACGCCTTATCATGTCAGTAATGAGGAGCGTAATGCCTGGTTAAAGGAGATTCAAAGCCATAATTCCGACTTTAAACTTTTCCTGACCTATTTTAAAGATAATACCTACTTCCCTGATGACGCACAGGACCTTGTCATCCTGTACGATGGGGAGAGAGCTACTCAGGATAAAATCTTGACAGATTATGGGAAGCTTGCGAGCCATTACACATCGGTTGGAATATATACAGGGTATCCTTCGAGTACTCCGCCAACAGCTTCTTATGAAAGCATTATGGCTGCAGCTCCAAATACTAGATACATCCTGCACACATACGATGTTTTCCCAGATAAAAAGAAATGAAGGAAAGCAATTCTGGCCATATACGCTCACTATGAAAAAGAGGATTCCAGAAGTTCTTTTTTATACTGCCTTTCAGAAATAGTAGCTTATGCCATCAGAAAATGAAAACACCGACCTTTTCCGTGCCCTCAAATGGAGCGACATCGAAGAATGGACTGGCTCAAAGACCGTTTCAAAGGGAAAGGAGTACCAGCGCGAAGGAAGGGTAAAGGAACTAAAACGTACCCCTGAAGAAGGGCTACTTGCAATGGTGCGGGGAAGAAGGGAATATTTCACAGAGGTTACCCTGAAAAAAGGGAAACTGAGTTCCGTATGCTCCTGCCCAGTTGGAGGGGACTGCAAACATGGGGTTGCGACTGTTCTGGAGTATCTTAACCTCCTGAAACAGGGAAAGGAAGTCCCTGTTCTTTCCGAAGGGGACCCCTTTCTCATAAGAGCCAGGAGCAGGCACTGGGAAACTGAAACTTTTGAAAGCCTTAAAACTCCTGAAAGCTCCCGTCCACCATTGAGGGAATGGCTCGAAGAACTGAATAAAGAGGAACTGATAGACATCCTGGTGGAATTTTCAGAAAAAAGTCTCGTTCTCGGCAGCTACCTGAGAGACAGGCAGGACCTTGAAACGGAAAATATCGAGGGAATTATCGGGGGCGTCTATTCCGAACTGGAAATGCTCTGGGAAGAAGCGCAGGAGTACAACCCCTGGAGTTATGAAAGTGAAACGCCAGATTTTTCAAACGTGCAAACCCGGATGGAAAGCCTGCTTGATTCGGGACATTATGATGAGCTGGTAGAAATCGGAAAAGAAATCATGAACCGGTATGAAGAAATTATGGAGTATGACCAGGAAGGGGAAATCGCAATGGAAATTTCCGGCTGCATGAGCATTGTATTTGAAGCCCTTTCCGGGTCCACCCGCCCGGCCCATGAAAGGATGCTCGATGCATTCGAGCTTGAATTAAAGGATGATTACGACATCATTGGTGAACACATATTCTGGGAAGAGGAGTTTTCCCCGGAGGAATGGAAAAGCTTTGCGGAAATCCTGAAAACCCGCCTGCATGAAATTGATGAAGGGTACTTCCCAGACTACTCAGAATGGGACAGGGACTTTGTGGTAAGCCAGCTTGCCTGGGCCCTAAAAAATTCAGACCATTTTGAAGAAGCTGTCCTTCTCTGTGAACGTGAAGCCGAAGAGACGGGCAGATACGTCCGGCTAGTGGAGATGCTGCTCGAATCAGGACAAAAAGAAAAGGCAGAAGAATGGATCTACCGGGGAATAAAGAAAACTCAGGAAGAAAAACCCGGAATTGCCAAACAACTCCGCCAAAATCTCCTGGAAATTAAAGAAAAAGATGGAGACCTGTTATTTGCAGCAGCTCTTCTGGCAGAAGAGTTCTTCATGGCTCCAGAACTTTCGTCATATTTTAATATGGGGGAAGCAGCCGAAAAAGCCGGAGTGTGGCAAAAAATCAAGGAAAAGGCTCTCAAATACCTTGAAAAAGGAGAAATGCCCGCAGCTCAGGCCAAAAATATAGACGAAAATTCAATCCTCCCCGGAATTCTCCCGGTAACAGGGCTGCTGAAGCCCGATTCCTTCAGAGAGGTTAAACCTCCTGTTCTTAGCCTGCTAATCAAAATAGCTATTGAAGAGAAAGATCCGGATGAGGTCATCAGGTGGTATGAAGAACTGAAAAAAGGTGGAGAGGCAGCAAAACACTACGCATATTACATCGACGAAAACAAAATAGCAAATGCCGTTCATGAGAAATACCCTGATATTGCGCTCGAAATATGGAAAAAGATTGCAGAAGAGCTCATTTCCAAAACAAAAGTGGATGCTTACAGGGAAGCTGCCATACATCTCCGGAAGATCAAAGAGACTATGGAAGCCAGAGGACAAAAAAGGGAATGGGAAATATATCTCCGTGGAATCAGAGAGGAAAATAAACGCAAAATAAGGTTTATTGAAATTCTTGATACACTGGAGAAGGATAGGATTATTGAGGGGTAAACCCCTGTTTTTTATATCATTCATAGAAATACTATCCTATGGAATCCAGCATCAAAACCCTCGACCTCTTCAAAGAACTCAGGTGGCATGACCTGCAGGACTTAAGCGGACCCCTGAAGGAAGCCCCGTAGCCCGTGTACTGGGGTCAATGGAATATTTCACAGAAGTTACCCTGGAAAACGGGAAATTAAGCTCAATCTGTACCTGCCCCGTAGGATACAACTGTAAACACGGGGTTGCAGCCGTACTTGAATATCTTGAGTTAGCAGAGAAGGGAGAAGAAATTCCCGTTATTTCCGAAGGAGACCCGCTCATTCTGAGAGCGAGACAGGGACCTGCCCTGAAAATCGGGGAGACCAGGGATTCACATCAGGTTTTCCGGACAGAGCTGAGAAAGTACCTTGAACAGATGAAAAAAGAGGAACTTATTGATCTTTTGATGAATTTATCAGATAGGGACGCCCTGCTTTCCAGAAACCTGTGGGATATGCTGAACCTTGCATCCGGGAAAACGGAAGAGACGATAGAAAGCATATACTTAGAACTGGAAAAACTCCGGGAAGAAGCCAGAAGCTATGAGTACGAAGGTTACAGTTCTCAACTCCCTGATTTTTCGAAAATAAAGAACCGTATGGAAACCCTCCTGGAAGCAGGGAATGCAGATCAAGTTGCAGACATGGGAATAAAAATAATGGAAGAATATGCAGAAATAGCCCCTTATGATGAAGAAGGGGATATCGGCATGGAGGTTGGCAAATGTATGGAAGTGGTGATAAAAGCCCTCATACAGTCCGGAATCCCAGCCCATGAAAAGATGCTTAGAGTTCTGGACCTTGAATTAAAAGACGAATACGATATTTTTGACGAAGAACTCTTCTGGAATTCGGATTTCCCGGTTGAAGAATGGAAACGCTTTTCCGAAATCCTTAAAGACCGGCTTGATGCGAGCGACCGCGAAGAAAGCCCCTCATATTCCAGCTGGGATATGGAAAATCTTGTTGAACGGCTTGTCTTTGTCCTGGAAAAAGCCGGGAATTATGAAGAAGCCATCTCTATTTGCGAAGAAAAAGTAGAGGCGGGAAATGAACGGAGCTATGTCCGGTTAATCAAAGTGCTGCTTGCCGCAGGGCAAAAAGAAAAAGCAGAAGAGTGGATCTACAGGGGAATAAAAGAAATACGGGAATCTTACCATCGAACTGTCCATGAACTCCTCCATATCCTCCTCGAAATAAAGGAAAAAGAAGAGAACTGGCTTTTTGCAACAGCCCTGAGAGCCGAAGAATTTTTCAGATATCCTTCACTGCAATATTACACAGACCTGTGGGAATCAGCAAAAAAAGCCGGAATATGGGAAGAAGTCAGGAAAGCTGTCCATGAGTACCTGGAAAATGGAAAACTCCCAGCAGACAGAACAAGTCCTGATGAAGAACCCTCAAGCCTGCCCGGGGTCCTTCCAAAAACAGGCCTGACGAACAGGGATTCGTTCAGAAAAATTGATGCGCCTGCCTTAGAACTTTTGATCGATATAGCCGTCGAAGAAAAGAATCCAGATGAGGTAGCCAGGTGGTATGGAAAGCTAAAAAATAAGGAAAAAGGAGACAGGTATTTTTACCGGAGAGATAAAATCGCCCGCACTGTAGAGGAGAAATATCCGGAAATTGCTATCGAAATATGGAAAATGATTGCAGAAGAATTTATTTCAAGGACAAAGACAGAAGCATATGAATCTGCGTCCATATATCTCCTGATGGTCAGAAACGCTCTTGAAGACAGGGGACAAAAAGCCGAGTGGGAATCGTATCTCAGGGAGATAAGGGAAAAGAACAGACTCAAAAGAAAGCTGCTTGAAATCCTTGATACACTGGAAAAACGCAGGGTCATAGACACGTGAACTACCACTAAGCTAAAGACTCAGGGGTTTTACGCTTCAAAAAATAAATAACAGGAAGGGAAGCATCAGCTTCTCCCCCATAAAAACAGGAATACCCCCGCGAATAGCGCCAATACAAAGCAAAAAACCAGGCCTGACGCACTATCCTCACCGGATACATGCTGGTCACCGGTCACGGTGGAATTATTGGTAAGGTTTTTCTCTGGGACCAGTTTCAGAGTGCTTTTCTCTACCCCAGATTCCTCCTGTGCATCACCTGTTATGGCAAAAGGTGAGAATCCAGGGGTCTCGGCCTCGAAATAGATATATTCATTGTCTTCACCGACCTTTTCCGGAACGAGTAAGTACCATACATAACCGTTATACCTCCTCAGTTCGATAGAGGATTCTAAAATATCATTTTCCTCCAACCAGGATTTCTCCACCTTAAACCCGATGACAGGGTTGCCGACATTTTCCGGGGTAGCTACACCCCCGTTTCCAACCCATATGTTAAAGTGCTTGTAGATTTCTCCTTCAGGTTCGGCAGGAGTCAGGACGGACTTCTTCCTCAGCATTTCAATAATGGTTGTGACTTTTCCGAAACTTATTTTGGCATCGAATTCCACATAAACTACAGGGGTGACTCCCTGCGTGAAATCGAACCTGATATGCTTTCCATTTGTCACGAACTGCTGGGCAAGTTCCTTGATCTCTACATTACTCTGAGGCTCGGGAGATCCACCTCCCCCGCTTCCCCCACTACCTCCACTGCTGCCTGTTGAAGATAATGTTCTTGTAACGTTTATGGAAGTACTGTTTGCGGACCCTCGTTCATCGGTGACATTTGCATATATTGTGTTTATGCCCGGGGAGAGAGGCACTGTTTTTGAGAATGTGCCATTGAAACCTTCAAGAGAGAGATTTGCATCAACCCCATTTACGGTAACCGAAAGTAATGACCTGGTGCCGTTTACGGTTCCTGAAACCATTACTGAATCAGATGTCGTTGAATAGCCGTCTGCAGGAGAGATTATGTTGATTGCCGGAACCGCGAAGTAATCTATGGTTATGTTAACAGTGTCCTGCACACCATAATTTCCAGCAGCGTCGTTGTATATTATAGTGTAATTAAAATCTCCAGTCCCTATATCGGTATTCACCGGAACTGAGAGATTCATGCCATTTGCCCACTTCACAGGGGATACGATCTGTTCCCCATTGCGTAATACCCAATAACATCCCGGATATGAGTCAAAGAGTTTCCATCCCGTGAAGCATACGGTGCTGTTTGCTGGAAATTCCATATCCTGCGGAGTATTTGAGATAGGGGATTTTGTATCTACGAAAAATGACCAGCTGTGGCAGATAGAGTTTCCTGCAACATCCGAGGCATTTAAACAAACCGTAACTTCCCCATCTCCATATGGAATGGAAGGGATGTATTCGACCCTATAACCGTTGTTTATCTCTGTATTTGTTAATGCAGCAGGTTCCCCATTAACCGTCATGCAAATAGATGAAGAATTTACATCTATCACACCTGTAATATTGGCAGCTATAGCCGTTGTGTTGTTGGTGGTAAATGAGCAGCCTGAAGGACATTCTCCGGAAACCTTCGGAGAGACCAGATAGAAGTATTTCGAATCTATTCCGTGGTTTATATAAAATGCCCTGAAGATAGCATTGATATGAGGAGTACCATCGCACAGGTTGGTGTTGTCGTCATCGACTATCAGTATGTCTTCAAGGTATTCCTGAAAGTTCTGAGGCTCAAGTTTCATGCCCCTGAGGATAAGCTCATCAGCAAGCTCAGCTCCCAGAATCTCACGGAGGTCCCACATGGCGCCGGAAATGATCCAGCTATCATCGTGAACCTCGTTAACTATATCGGCAGGGTATCGGCAGGTATTATTTAGATTCCTCAAGCCAGCGCCAGTGCTGACATAAAATCCTTCCCCCACTATGGAATTATTGTTGACCGTGCATGCAAAATAATCTGCCCAGCCTTCGTCAAGGGCTCCGGATTCATTCGCATACGGCAGATATGTAGTATAGACATGATCCACAACGCTGTGCGTATATTCATGATAGATAACATCACTGAGAACGGCTGTAGATTCATAGCCGCCTCCTGCTCCAAATAAATAAATGTCTTTCCCATCCGAAAATGCATTTCCGTATTCCGACCCGTACTCTATATTGGCAACTGCCTGATAGTCCATGGAGTGTATGTCAAAGGGTTCTCCCTTTGTGAAATAATCATGGATGACATTAACATGGTAGAATACGTTTGACTCTTCCTTTTTATAGGAAGTATCCACATCAGACCAGTTCCAATCGTATGTGGGGGATGTCAGGTTAAGTTCCATGAAGGAGCCTGTTTTATCATCATTGACAACCTTTGCATAAGGCCCGCGGAGATCTGAATATATGTTAATGTTTTCTTCCGGACCTGTAATGTTATAATACCCGTTCCCGTCAGTTATTGTTACCGGATTAAGTAATGTATTTTCTATTCTGAATTTATAAAAAGTCCAGTTTCCGTCCCCGTTTTCCAGATCATCTGTAAATACAACCCCATTGTCACTGGAGACTGTAATATTGTCTGCATAGAAACCTTCTCCGAGAAGGGCTTCATCTGTGTCGTAAAAAAACCCTATCCAGACCTGCTTCCCGTCATAAGCTGATATGTCTATGGATTCATCTGCCCAGGAATCCTGACATCCAGTGAAATTTTTTAAAATCGTGAATGTAGTGCCGTCTTCTGAAATAGTCGCATATGCATAATCATAGTTTGATTCGAGATCGAATCTTGTGCTGAAATTTAACCTGGAATTAACCGCGCCGGCCAGGTTAATAGGACTGAAAGTTACCGCATAACCGGTGTTATTGAAAAACATACCAGAATAGAGGGTATTATTTGACCCATTGGACGTAAATACTGTCTGGTCCCGGAAAGGAACGGTTACAGGATTGTTGGCAGGGCATTCAGGGTACATTGTACCGGTTACGTTTCCTGCAACAGCAAAGGAAATCATCCTGTCATATCTGTACAGTATCTGCCCGTCGTTTGCATCAACGAAATAAACCCAGGCGCTCAGAGGGTCCCTGATGAGAGCCAGTTCGATTTTGTAGGCAAGATGGTATCCATAGCTACCTTCGTATTCCACAGGATAAATCACAAGGGAAATCTGCTCTGCTTTAGCAACTTTTTTCTCAGAGGCATTCCCTGGAAGGCTTTCAAGTGAGATCGAGCCCAAAGGAGAAGAAGGCTCAATCTCAACACCAAGGTCGTTGCCCACGGCAGAAAGAGCCAGGTTTTCATTTATTGATGCTTTCGTTGAAGCCGTTATATCAGGGAAGTAGCTTAAATCTAAAGCCACAAGCTTCCCGTCGTTTACAGTGGCACCAATCCTGGAGGAATATACTGGAATCCCCCTGTACAACTGCTGATAGACAATGTTGCTTATACCACTACCGTTTCCATCCAGCGAACGGTCATGGTCCTCTTTTACCAGCTTAAGCTCTGAGGAATCCAGGCCGAAGATCTGGATGTTATTGACAAGGAATTTTCGGACTTCAGGCTCTGCCTCTTCGGAAACATCTGTAAGTTCTATATTGCTTCCTGTAATTCTTCCCGGCAGGTTTGAGCCCCTATCTATCGAAACGTTCCAGTCGGATCCGTATTTTGCTTTAAACAGGGTTTCTTTGTTCACCGGGCATTGCCCTATGTTCATTTGTTCTTTGGAAACGGTCACATTGTCGGAATCGAACTCATCCGAGACTGCGATTCCGGTTGTGGAGAGTAAAAACATAGATAATAAGGAGAGTAAAAACATAGATAATAAGAAAAGACATAATCTCGTTTTTATACTAACACCTTCTTCAGGTCCTGAATAATTGAATTTCGTTAAGGATCGACTCACCGGTACTGTTCAGATAAATCTCCCATTGCATACCGGATCCGACAGTTGCGATCCATACGATTTCACCGTCCAATTCGGACTTTTCAATACTGCGGATATCTTTTTTGGAGATATTGTAATACCTGGGCTCACCGGCTATGTCACAGTATACGAGTTGGTGCCCCACCAGCGTATTTTCTATATTTTCATCTATGCTTGTTCCGGAACTGTTTTGCTCCCCTCCAGAAAGATCAGATACATTTTTTGAGATTCCATCTTCAATGCAGCCAGTTGCAAAAGCAGTAAAAACTATAATAAGAGGGATAAGGAAATAAATCAAGGAGTGACGAATTATACCTCTAATCAGGCCCTTACTACTGTGATTTTTTATGGTTATATCCATGTAATGCACCAGGCTTTTGATCTTAAATTTTAGAGAAAAGTAAATATTTTACAGGAGAATATACATTAATTTATATTTATAGAGTTCTCTTAAAATATTAAGAGAGTTTTTATATATATTTAATAAAAAATATAGTTTGTTTAATTATAATTAAAGGGGAAAAATAGCCAAAATTAGAATTTAATAGTTTTAAAAGTAGTTTTTTACTTAAATACAGTATGATTATTATTAATAATTTATAAGAGATACACTATATTTATTTTTTATCTTTTTGAGAGAGTGATATGAAACAGTAGAGAGGACACAAAAAAACAATAAGATTCTTGAACTCACAGAACAGAGATGGAAAATCCCCATCATTTCAGAAGAAGACCCGTGAAGGAAGCAGGGTAGAACACGCAGCAACTATAGAAGTTGCAAAAGCTGAAGCCTCTGAGATATCTGAAACCCACGAATCAGGAGAAAAACCACTTCAGGAGCTCCGCAAGTACCCGGAGCAACTGACAAAACCGGAGTTAATCGAGATATTGCTGGAACTTGCAGAAAATTAAGGCGGAAGCAAATTTTTATATAAAAATTAAAATATAAATAGAAAATGAGTTCAGATTGACTCTTATCCTGAACCTTACTACACTTCAAAGATACAGACTTGAATAGAAAAATATGGGAAAACGATTCAAAAGGGGTTAAAATTAATGCCAGCAAAAATCAAATTGCGGACGGCCAC
>DUGS01000144.1:3030-8132 GCA_013331265.1 Methanosarcina sp. | reverse complement strand
ACCAAAGAGGAAAACAACGAGTCTAAAAAAATGCCTGAAAACCGAAAAGACACTGAAATATATATTAGAAAACTCCATGAAATGCTCACTGAGCTTAAAGAAAAATACCATATTAGTTACCTGGGGATTTTTGGATCTTATATCCGGGGAGAACAGAAACCCGGAAGCGACCTGGACATACTCGTTGAGTTTTCCAAAACTCCTACTATTTTTAAATTTGTCAACCTTGAAAACCACCTTTCGGAGGCTCTTGGCGTTAAGGTAGACCTTGTTATGAAGGATGCATTAAAGCCGAACATAGGTAAACACATCATGAGAGAAGTTGAAGCCGTCTGAAGAGGGATTAAGATCCGCGAAGCAAAAGACTATGTCAAGGATATGTATGATGCAATAGAAGCAGCAGAAGAATTTGTTAGCGGCTGGACATTCGAAGATTTTGCTGCCGACCGTAAAACTCAGTTTGCAGTAATAAGGGCTCTGGAAATTATTGGGGAAGCAACAAAGAATATTCCCTATGAAGCACGTGAAAAATACCCCTCCGTACCCTGGAAAGATCTTGCAGGCATACGGGATAAATTGATCCACGCTTATTTTGGAGTAAATCTGAAGGTAGTCTGGTTATCTGTTAAAGAAGGTATTTCAGAAGCAAAACCATCAAACGTATACTGGATGAAATGTGAGTCAGAAAAATCTCCCCAAAGGGAAAAGATCGCTTCGATCAAAAAAGGTCCTGCAAAGGGCTCGTTTTAAAGCTGCAAAAACTCTGGATTAAGAAAGCAGATTCTAACAATAAGATATTTAAAAAAGTAAAAGTGTAAGTCCGCTTGAGCGAAACGGACCTCGTGCTGTTGCGATTACATTGCAACTCCCAGAAAATCTCCGATTTCCTGTGATCTCGAAACGAAATTCGGGCTTAGTATCTGCGGTTTTCTCTGGGCGTTCTGTGGTTAGGAAGACACTCTCTGCAGTAAACCGGTCTTTCTGGGTCAGGTTTGAAAGGCACTTCGGTTTCAACACCACAATCAGAACATTTTGTCTTGTGCATTTCTCTGGGAGCGCCGAAATTAGAATTTCCTCTGAAGTTTCTGTCATTAAAAGCCATTTTTGTTTCACCTTTGTTTTAGTTGTTTGTTAATTGTTTGAAAATAAGATTGTATAGAGCTCTTTGATTAAAAACAAAAATTGGTTTTCAATAACAGATGATTATACGTCTCTTTATTTATCAACACACATTCATCGCAGTTAAAATATATAAATCTATCTATAAAATATAGGCACAACCACTCAGATGAAGACAATTTCTAAGTATGGTTTGCAGAGGAGATAATTACCTATTTTCTGATAATTCCTGAAAATCGAATTCGCTTGACAGGTTTTAGCTTGAATCCGGAATAACTCTCTCAGAGGAAAAGAATCGATTACTCTAAAGAAGCCCTGCAAAGTGCCCCTTATAAAGCTGAAAAAATCACGGGTTTTTCAATTTCGTTTTTCTTAACTTTATCTTAACAAACGTATTCGGGGTAGATTTAAGCAGACTGCCGGCAGGAAAAATATATTCAAAATGAGGTGGAGTATATGAAAAACATGATATCGGATTATTTAAAATACTGCCGATACCGATACTTTTCTGACTCATACTAATTTCATGCATTTACGGCTAATTGCCTGAAGTATGCTTCTTCTAAATTTAACCTGTTCTACAAAGAATATAAACACCCGGAATATCGGATAGCTCAAAAATTTGCCGATACCGATATATATCAGGGGTACATATCGGATATGTAGAATTATGACAGATACCGATACTCCCCTGATTCAAGAAAAACTTCTTGCACGAATAAATGAAAAAATGAAGCAGCTAAACTCCGTGAGGCCTATTCCGGCAGATGCTTTAGGCAGGCTGCACGAAGAGATGAGGTTAGTGCATACATACCACTCTAATGCGATAGAAGGGAATACACTAACACTGCAGGAAACGAAACTTGTTCTGGAGGAAGGGCTGACTATTGGAGGAAAATCTCTCAGAGAACATCTTGAGGCGAGTAACAACGCAAAAGCTTTTGACCGGATGGAAGAGCTGGCAAAGAAAAAATGTGAAATAAACCATATTACAATTCAGGAAATCCATGATATTGTAACCAGAGGCATACTCGAGGATGCAGGCAGATACCGTACCAGAAATGTAAGAATAACAGGTGCAGTAAAGGCTCCTCCTGATTGGTCGAAGATAGTGAAACTGATGGATGAACTTATCGAAAAGATAGCTGAAAGTAAAGCACATCCCATTGAAACAGCTTCCTTCCTGCATCACAGGTTTGTTGAAATTCATCCATTCAGCGATGGAAACGGCCGGGTAGCCCGGCTTCTTACAAACCTGTATTTGATCTCAAAGGATTATCCTCCTGTAGTGCTCAAAAAAGAAGACAGGGGAAAATACTACAAATCCCTTAGAGCCGCAGATGCAGGAAATCTCGGCCCGTTTGCCAATTTCATTGCAAAAGCAGTGGATGAAAACCTGACCCTGTATCTCTCGATCTCAGGTGGAGCCGATGAACTGCTCCCCCTTAAAGAACTCTCTTCGGAAACGCCTTATTCTCAGGAATATCTCAGTCTGCGAGCAAGACAGGGGCTCCTTGATGCCGTAAAAATAGGAAAAACATGGCATAGTTCAAAACGTGCGGTTGAACAGTATCTATCCGAGTATGGGAAAAAGGATGTTTGATTTCTGTGTTCTTAACAAACGTGTTCGGGGTAGATTTAAGCAGACCGCCGTCAGGAAAAATATATTTATAATGAATTGAAGTACTGGAAAAAGATAATATCGGATCACTCAAAATATTGCAGATACCGATATATTTCTCATTATTCTCGAAATATTACCAATAGATTTCAATATCTTTCACGGTGCCTAGAGGCTCAAAGTAGACACCCGGCACTCCCTGATATCTTTTTCTTTTGTGAATCTCATAAAATTCGTAATCCGGAGAGTTCGTTTTATAGGCTGATACAAGACCACACTCTTTACCTATTTGTACATAAGCAATTTTATCTTTACTATCTAAAACTCTTAATTGTTCAGTATCGCCTGTGCAGTCCACAAAGACAATGCCTTTATCCGTAGTGTTAAAAATATTGAGAGCATGAGATTCCATATCCAGAAAATCTACACAGACATATCCTGCCTGAATCCCTGCTTTTTCAGCGTTGTTATGAAGCATTTCGGCAAAGTCGGCACAAACAAAACTGTCATTATAGGTAAATCCGTCTGTTGGATCACTACGCAGGAAAGAAATTAACTCATCCCATGTGGGATCAGTAGAATTTTTGTAGTTAACCAGCTGGACAGCTTCTCCAGAAGCTTTAGCTATAGGAAGTTCTTTTTTGCTAATCCCATTATCCAGATAATTATCCAGATCTTGTTTCACCGAAACTGTATCATTTAGTTCATAGTTATTCGTAAAGAAAAAAGTGGCCAGAACCCCAATACACAACAAACTTAAGTATATGATTTTGTTTTTTGAGCTTCTTACTTTAGTTTTGTTTCTTGAAATGTTTTTTGCGATTTTCTTTTTTCTGGTAGTGCCTTTTGTTTTTTCGGATTTATTATTCTTAGATTTGCTTTCGTCGATATAAGGAAAAATAGGATTCTTCTGCTCGTTATATTTAGTGTTTGAAGAAACGAATTTCTCGTTATAATTTTCTGAGTTGGGATTTTCAACTATAACCTCATATCCTCTGTCATCTGTTTTTCCATAGTTTTTTGCAACAAACAAAACTTTTTCCTGAAACTTTCTCTCCCGTTCAATATTATAGATTTTCAAGCCAAAACAATTATGCGCTTCTGGTAATCTGCAATCCTCACAATAATAAGCCCCACAAAACTTGCATTTAAATGGGAGAGAATTTATTTTCTTGCCACAAAAATCACAGTTAACCATCTAGCATCAATAAATAATGTATCGCAATACATATCAATTTTTCTTAGCCTGTTCTGCAAAAAACTACTATAAATATGTAAGTAAACAAAAGCGATGTATTTTAGAGAATTTAACTGAAGTTAAATATTTTCTGAGATCTCAAGACCTGAAAAAATCAGATGAGATTTAAGCAGGCACCGGTAAGAAAAATATATTTCAACTATATTTAATGAGAAAAAAATGTCTCTTGAATCAGAAAAATCCCCACGAAGAAGAATCGGTTAATCTAAAGAAGCCCTGCAAAGTGCCCCTTATAAATCTGAAAAACACGGGTTTTTCATATTGCTTTTCTTTACATTATCTTAACAAACGTGTGCGGGGGAGATTTAAGTAGACCGCCGGCAGGAAAAATATATTCAAAATGAAGTTAATATTGCTAACTCGAATTTTCAGGGATCTTCTTCTCCAAGCCACTCTTCCCTTGAAATCCGGGCTTGTTTAAGAACTCTGGTCAGAAGGTCAACCCCAATTATACCTTTATGTGGATTTGGAATCGTTAAAACAAGATCTCCTTTTCTCATAAAAGGGTGCTTTCCGCCCGAATATGGCCCTTCAAATTCCAGTTCTTGCAGCCTTTTAACAAAGGTTCGCCAATCGACAGGAACCAATTTAGACAACTGCAATATCTCCCGGTTCTTTGATTATGTGATCGCCGATCCGGGGCAGAGGCAGGCCGTTTCTTAATCTGATGACAATCCATTCGTCAATAACTTCTTCAAGGTTTCTTCGACACTCTTCAAGAGTCTTGCCTGTAGCCCATACACCCTCAAGTTCGGGAACTTCTCCATAATAGGGTTCTTCGTCATCGATTATTTCATATTGTGCCCTTTCAAGAGCTGCGTGGATGTACTGGATAAGCATGATTACACCTTTCCGAATGTGGTATATCTAGTTTTATGCTGTTTAAATCTTATATAGATTATGTGGATCGGACTATTATGTTTTGGTTTCTGCTGCTGACCGATGAAGAAAATTCCTCTTTATAAACCATGAAGATTTTTTCTTATTTATAACTCACCTGAAAAATGTCGCTTGAATCGAAAATTCCCCTCGAGGAAAAAAGAATCATTTAATCTAAAGAAGCCAGGCAAAGTGCCACATATAAAGCTGCAAAAATCACGGGTT
>DUGS01000144.1:2015-2875 GCA_013331265.1 Methanosarcina sp. | reverse complement strand
TGCCCCTTTTAAAGCTGCAAAAATCACGGGTTTTTCGATTTCACTTTTCTTGACATTATTTTAACAAATGTATTTGGGGTTTATTTAAGCAGACGGCCGGCAGGAAAAATATATTTCAATTGAATTGGGTGTGGGTTGAGATTTTCATTTCGTATTCGGCGGTCCAGTTTTGGAAAGATCCAATGAAAACAAGATTCAGTTAATAGGCTTTTATCGAATTCAAAAACAATCATTATAGTCAAAAAGATATTGATAACTCTTGGAAATAGTCTAGAATAGAACATCTCGATAAGAATAAAACTTACTGACCTGTAAAAGATAATTCTCAATATGTAAAGACTCTCAATTAAAAAAAGTATATTCCGAGTCTAAGTATATTTAAAAAAGTGGAAAAGAAATAAGTGTTGATGTAACTCAGTTACAACTCAGTTACACAAACAACATTTAGTATCTGCGGTTTTCTCTGGGTGTCCTGTGGTTAGGAAGACACTCTCTGCAGTAAACTGGTCTTTCTGGATCAGGTTTGAAAGGTACTTCGGTTTCAGCACCACAATCAGAACAGGTTGTCTTGTGCATTTCTCTGGGAGCGCCGAAATTAGAATTTCCTCTGAAGTTTCTATCATTAAAAGCCATTTATGTTTCACCTTGGTTTTAGTTATTGGTTAATTGTTTGAAAATAAGATTGTATAGAACTCTTTAATTAAAAACAAAAAATGGTTTTTAATAACAGGTCATTATACTGCTCTTTATTTTTCAACACACATACCTCGCACTTAAAATATATAAATGTATCTATGAATATAGAATATACAGCGAAATTTATCAAACCTGCAAAGTGCCCCTTTTAAAGCTGCAAAAAT
>DUGS01000144.1:0-1842 GCA_013331265.1 Methanosarcina sp. | reverse complement strand
CGGGTTTTTCAATTTCACTTTTCTTAACTTTATCTTAACAAATGTATTCGTGGGAGAGCCCTCTTTTCCGAAGATTTTTTCTAAAAAAATAAGAAATGTATATATATTTTGCCCCATTTAGTATGAATCAAAAATATTAATTTCATACTTCTGCTTGAAAAATCAGGTTCTTTGTTTTTTTCTGTAAAGCGGGGGATTAACCCTCCTTATTTTTAAGAGTTAAAGGAAACTCAAGTTATACTGATCATGATTTATTTCCACCAAAATGTCTTTTAAGATTCCAGAAGGTGAACGAAAATGAGTGAAATTGATTGGGATTCTCCCGAAGGTGCCGAAAGGTATGACCGGAACTGTGATCATCAGTTCCAGAAAGGACATATACTGATAGAAATGATGGGAATTAAGAAAGGGGATTTCGTGCTTGACGTTGGCTGTGGGACCGGGCGGCAGGCCCTGAACGTCACTGGAATTATTGGGCCGGCTGGCAAGCTCACGGGGATCGATCCTTCTTCATATCGCATTGAGCTTGCACGAAAAAAGTTTGACGGAGATTCCTCAGGCAATGTCCATTTTCTGGTAGGACAGGCTGAGGATCTCAGAGACGTACCGGATAACTCGATAAACCATGCATATCTCTGCTCTTCATTCCATTGGGTTGATGATAAGAAAACCGCCCTTAATGAAATATATCGGGTGCTCCGGCCAGGGGGCATGGTTGGTATGACAACACTTGACAGAAACAGCCCCAACACGATGAAGGCACTTGTAGACCCCATTCTCGCAAAATATGGCATCGAAAGGCGCCATGAATGGCACAGGGGTATGAAAAAAGTAACTTCACCGGAACTCCACGATCTGCTTTCAGGAGCCGGCTTTACCAGCATCTCAATAGAGCCAAGAGCAATCCCATGGAAGTATAATTCTCCAGAAGAGTTTTTGCAGCACCTGGAAGAGAAAGACAGCCCTGAAGGAGTTTTGAAGGATATTCCCGAAGAGATCAGAGAAAAGATCAGACCGGAAATTACTAAAGAATTCAGGAAAGTCCAGACTATGGAAGAAGCTGGTTTTGGGAATATTACGCTGTTTGCAATTGCAACAAAAGCGAAAGAAGAGATGTGAAGGGATATAAAATCAATGAACAGGATATTTTTCAAGTTTTTTCACGGCTTAGAGCTTATCCGAAAAGTAGTTACTTTTCAACATGCATTACTGACTTTTCGGATAGGATCTTAAATGAAGGCTTTCCTCGATCCATATTCCTCTGAAAAATATCACTTGAATCATAAAATCCCCCACGAGGAAAAAGAATCGATTAATCTAAAGAAGCCCTGCAAATTGCCCCTTATAAATCTAAAAAAAATCACGGGTTTTTCAATTTCACTTTTCTTAACTTTATCTTTACAAACGTATTCGGGGTAGATTTAAGCAGACCGTCGGCAGGAAAAATATATTTCAATAGAATTCATCATCTTGCGTATTTGGGTGATTATTTCCGAAAGTCACTTAGTATTTTTTTTCTAAGCTTTTTATTCTGTAGTTTAATTAGGTTAGCTAGAGGGTATCTGCTCCAGTGAGTGGAAAAGTAAACATTCATTATACTGGAAAATTAATTAGTACTTAAGCGGTTGAATTATAAAAGCAATACATTAGACACAAAAGTGTAAAAGTATCATATTGAATAACAACTTCTAATGTGTTTGATTTTTGTGCCTTCAGCCATATAGTCCTATAATCATATTAAGCAAACGAAATAGCGGAGAGTAGATAACAGGAGGCTGAAATCATTCCTTTTCCAGTGGATATTTGGGAAACTCAAACATTAAACAGATTAATGAACAAAAT
>DUGS01000209.1:36081-36230 GCA_013331265.1 Methanosarcina sp. | reverse complement strand
GCGCCAGCAGAGCCCTACATTCTGTTCAAGGGGCTTCTGGTCATAGAGGAAGCCTGCAGCATTCAGGTCGGAAATGACAGCTTCCCTGCATTCGGGAATGCTCATGCCTTCGTACTTGCCTGCAGCTTTTGTCATCTTGCCCTGCTTGT
>DUGS01000209.1:35450-35853 GCA_013331265.1 Methanosarcina sp. | reverse complement strand
CTTGTCTCCGAAAGTACAGATCATCACAGCGCCTGTACCAAATTCGGGCTCGACAGCTTCGTCAGCAATCAGGGTTACTTTCTGCCCGAAGATTGGCACTGTAATTTCTTGACCAATATATTTGCTGTAACGTTCATCTTTGGGGTTAACTGCAACTGCAACGCACGCTGCCATCAGTTCTGGCCTTGTAGTTGCGATGTCTACCTTGTCGAAGTGGACAAAATTAAGTTTCGTTTGACCTGCTTCATATTCCACTTCTGCAAAAGCAATGGCAGTTTCACAGCGGGGGCACCAGTTTACAGGGTGTTCTTCGTGGTAAATGTGCCCGCCGTTGTACATCCTTACAAAAGACTTCTGTGTCTTTACAAAGTACGAGGGCTCCATGGTAACGAATTCGTTGCTC
>DUGS01000209.1:7369-35291 GCA_013331265.1 Methanosarcina sp. | reverse complement strand
TCCATGGTAACGAATTCGTTGCTCCAGTCCACGGAGAAGCCCAGGCGCAGCATTGTTTTACGCATCTTGTCGATGTTTCCTGCTGTAAGTTCTCTGCACATCCTGCGGAACTCGGCTCTTGGAACCTGGTTTTTCGTAATTCCGTGGATTTCTTCAACCTTAACTTCCGTCGGCAGGCCGTGACAGTCCCAGCCCTGGGGGAACATTACGTTATACCCGCGCATGCGTTTGTACCTGGCGACAAAGTCGATATAACACCAGTTGAGCGCGTTTCCGATATGAAAATTGCCTGTAGGGTATGGAGGTGGAGTATCAATTATATACTGGGGACGGGTATCTTCTCCCCAGTTGAAGTGGTACATGGAGAGGTTCCATTTCTCCATCCACTTTTTCTCAACCTCATTTGCGTTATATTCTTTTGGAATTTCTGATTCTGGCATAAAGACACTCCGTGATGAGAAATGAGTGTAAGAATTTCTTGGGTTTTAGAGTGCTTGCGATTATTTAAATATATCTGGTTTCAAACAAAATGTTAATTTCTCACTGCTCAATAAATGTCAGGAATATAAATCCATTATAAATCTGTTTTTAGTTGATCGCGTTTTTTTATTGAACTGAGGTTTTTACTGCCTCCATTCCCATGTTCAATAACGTGACAACTGATATTTAATGAATTTTCCTTATAATCTAACATAATATAATGTCAATATAATATCAAAAATAATATAATGTCAATATAATGTCAAAAAATTATGCGTATTTCCAAGCATTATGGATATGCATCGCATTCATCCCGAGGCTTTGGGGCGGGTAAATGTCGTTTTCTGGCGTGTCCCCGATTGAGAGCACTTCCCAGGGTTCAAGTCCCAGGTTGTCAAGAGCTATTTTGAACAGCCTTGTGTCAGGTTTTTTGATGCGGTGGTCGGAAGATATGATCACGAAATTAAAGTGGTCGTATAAACCGAGGAAGCGCAGTTCCTGTTCAGTAAAGACTCTCTGCGCATTTGATACGATACATTTTGGGATGTTCCTGTATTTTTCAAGCAGCTTGAGGCTCTGTGGGTAAGCTTCCAGTTTTCTTACTGAGGCAGTCCTGAAGACTTTTGCGGTTTCAATACCAAGCCAGAAAGAATCAATTTCTCTAAAAGCATTTTCCTCACAGATCTCGGCAAAAATCTCTTCTATACGGATATCAGGGTACTGCTGTCCTGAATTGCCTAGCCTGCTCGCAACTTTCCGCCTGTACTCTTCCCTGAGCCTGTCAGATCCGATCTTTACTCCCTGGTAAAGCAGCCAGTTGCTTACTCTCTCGTTTGTCTCCTGGCTTTTTTCGTCGGTCCTGATGTCAATAAGGGTTTTGTAACAATCAAAAATTAAGCCTTTTATCTTTCCGTTTTGGAGCATTGGTAACCCCCTGTGAATTTGTTGGGAGTATATAGGGTTGAATTCATCTATATTATTATCTTTTACTCTTGGATCTATATTCAATTATATATAGTTTATCTAAATTACTATATATTTCAATATATAGTAATTGATAGTTTCTTTCCGTAATGGTAAATATCAAATGTCACCCAAGAGCCGGTTTCTGATGTGAGCTTCCCGGTATGGTATATGGAGTTCAGAACCTGAAATACTAACTATTTTATAAATATTTCTATATTATATTAAAAAATAACTTAAAATACTCATTTGAGGGGATCTGTATCAAATAAGTTTCCAGAGTCTTACTCTAAAATATACGAAAAGAAGAATAAGTTGAATTAAGAGAGCAAGTAAAACCACGTTGCTTTCTAAAACGCTTCCACAGCCTGTTTGCCGGATAGAGATAAATCAGTCCTTCAGCCCGTAAAAATTCCAGGCTTCCTCTATGTGCATGGAATGCATCCCCAGTTTTTTTGCAGGGAGGATCTCATTTTCATAGGAGTCTCCGATAGACATCACGCACTTTGGCTCCAGTTCAAGGCCCATCCTTTTAAGGGCTGTCATAAAAAGCCTGAGGTCAGGTTTCTTGTATCCCACGTCGGATGAGAAAATAACAAAATCAAAGTAGTCATAAAGCCCCAGGAACCGGAGTTCCAGTTCGGAAAAGACCCTCTGCCCGTTGGAGATTATGCACTTGGGGATGTTTATGCAGTGCTCGATTAGCTTTATGCTCTGAGGGAAGGGGCGAAGTTTCCGGATAGAAGCCGCCCGAAAGACTCTTGACGTCTCAATTCCGAGGATTTTCTCGTCGATTTTCCATATCGCATTTTCCATGCAGATCTCGGCAAAGATTTCTTCAACCCTTACTTCGGGGTATATTTCCTTTGAGTCCTCCATCCTTTCTTTGACTTTAAACATGTATGTGTCCCACAGTTTTTCAGGCTTTATTTTTACTCCATGGTAGGCAAGCCATGCGCTTACAGTTTCATAAGTCTCGATCGTGTGTTCGTCAGTGTGGATATCGATGAGCGTCTGGTAGCAGTCAAAAATAACACCCTTTATGTGGCAGCTCTCAAATGTATCTTCCCCTGCCATCATGGGATCTGTGGGGACGATTATAGTGCCCTCGTCTGTTTCCAATTCATTGTTCCTTGAAATATTCTTACCTCCCATATCCCCTTAATTATTGTATTCAATCCCCTTAATTTTACCCCCATTAACTGCCTTAGTTCTCCCTATTTCCTTAATTTCCTCTATTTATTGCATTTAAACATTCGCGAGCTTCTTTTATCAGATAATTCCTGTAATCTCCCTGGTGAAGCCTTGCCGAACGGAGCAGCCCTATACTCATGAAAAAAGGCAAAATTCTGGTAACGTGGTAAAAGTCCTTTTCACCGCGGCTGTACTCCCAGAGGAAGTTCCCTATATACGGTTCGGCTTTCCAGCCTCCTCCTTTATGTGATTCAAACTCATTTTTAAGTTCTGCGGTAAGGACCCCGAGGTCTCTTACCGGGTGTGCCTCAAACCAGGAACTCTCAAAATCAATGGCATAGGGTTTTCCTTTGCAAAAGATATAATTTGAAGGAGTTACATCCCTGTGGACCATACAGCCATACTCACGGTCGAGCCAGGAGCTGTACCACCATTCCCCAAGGAGCTTATTGAAGGTCTCTCTCGTGCTATGGTCAAGTTTAAGGTGGTCCAGGACTTCATGATAGTTTCTGAACTCGTTTTCTTTATTGTAGGAAGACTGCGTATTATCATGCAGCTGCCTGAGCATGTGAGCCACTGCAGCGAGTTTCTCATACAGGTCCTCTTCGTGTTTAAGGTACCAGCCAAGAGATTTTCCAGGTATGTAGTCGGTTACAAGGACACAGTTAAAGTCTTTTCTAACTGCAAGGGGCTTTGAGACGTCTATTATAGAAGCTGCCTTTTTCAAGTTCCGGTATTCGTTCATCATTCCTTTGTAAGGGTTGTAAGCTTTCAGCTTCCCTGTTGGTTCGGCAAAAAACTTTGCCATTACGCTGAAGTGTTCCCCTTTGAATTTATACCTGCAGACGGTGTGAGAGGAATTGTATTTTAAAACATCCACAATGCACTTTTTATCTCGAAGCCGGTGTCCTACAACTTCTTCAACAAGCCAGTCCCTGAATGGGTCTCCAGGATATAAAGTATTAACATGGCGGTTTGCCACTTCAAATTACCCCCATTTTTCCAGAATAATCTCAACAATGCTTTGCCTCATAATTATATTCTTTACTTAGGCGTCTATTCCCCCAACTTAATTAAACTGCTAACTCCTAATTTAACAGTATTGCAGTGAAATATATGTCATGATACTCAGGCAGGTAATGAAATCAGATTTCTACATCAGACACCTCATGAAATTTAGAAATCCATGAAGCCTGACTATCACAAAAGCTAGTGTAATAAAAGGCAGTATAATCAAACCCTGTAATAATCAAATGCACCCACTATATGATTTGATTATATGGTTTTGAATCTTCAATGCTGTCAACAATATATTATAACCCGGGTATCTTATATTGTTATTGGTGTTTCAATAAGGACTTTTATCCTCATCTTTCAAACGAGGCCCGCAGACATCAGCTATGTTGTTGTACCAGCACCTTCCCAGTAACCACTATAAGGTGAATCGCTGAGTTCGATCCTTACTATCCATTTCGCCCATTTATACCCGTACTTATCCTCAGCCACAAGCTGCAGGTGAAACCCTCTTTCAGGAGGCAGAGTCACATCATTTAGTTTATGCGCAAGTATGATGTCATTTTCTAATAGATAGTCCTTATCAAGGGAAGTGGAAATATCCGTCAGCGCTGTAAAAAATAACGTTTGTTGCATTCTCCATAGCACCTGTTTCTTCAAAAATCTCAACCTTTACTCCTGTCCAGTTTGCAGTAAAACTCCAGCCTTCCACACAGTTAAGGTCAACGACCTTCAAGGTCTGAGGTAGCCCAGTTATTTCTTCGTACGTAAAATTCGGGGTTTTTCCACTAGCCCGTCAACATGCAGCCTGGAAAGGCTATAAAAAAGACTGTAAAAGCAACTGAAGAAAACAGAAATAAATGAATCGGTTTCATCTATTTGCCCCTTCTCCCTCTACTCTTTTTCTTATTATTCCTGCCCTAAAAATATGCATACGGCATGAATAAATGGCTATTCATTAAAGAAATTTTTAGGATTCCCTCCGAATTTAGTCTCATCGCCCGAGTTCCGCTTAGGGAGCATTACACGGTTTTGTGTAAAAAATAGAGTTATAGATTGAATTATTACAAAGATGAGTATTATTCATACATAATTATAGTTCACCTAATAAATCGAGAAGAAAATACAAAAAGCATTATTTACACGATTAGTATAATACGCAAGGTATCACAATAGTTTTAGTTTAGATGCTACTAACTTGGCGACTCTGATTAATATGTTTTCAGTGCACTTCTCAGGTTGTACCTCCTTACTTATTTGTTTTCCTTCTTTAATCTGCTTAACTAGTGTGCTTAATTTCAGTGGCTTATATTTTGTAAGTTCCACAGACACGTTTACTGTTTTCTTGTCGTAGTTAATGTACGGATATTTTCTTCGCATATCGTAATCATATGATTTATTATGGACGTGCCCATGAATGACCCACCCATCCCAACCTCTAGGAACGTTAGCGAGGCTGTGTGTTAAATAGAATTTGATATCATCAAGTTCAGTTATATAGTGATCTAACATTCTGATAGAATTCGACTCGTCATGATTCCCTTTTATGAATGTGATCCTCCCATTTAACTTTCGCAGCCAACTATCAGTATATGAATTTCTGTCGTATGCGAGATCACCTAAGAAATAAACAATATCATCTTTACGTATAGTGGAATTCCAATTATAAACAAGAGTTTTATTCATGTCGTAAACATTTTTGAACGGTCTATTGCAGTATTTTATTATATTGGCGTGACCGAGGTGTAAATCAGATGTAATGAATATCTGTTGTGACTTTTGTTCACTTGCACATTTTTCGAATGTTTGACTCAATATTTGTTTGCTCAGAGCTTTCTCTCTATCAAGCATCCTTTTCAAGCAGAAGTCATACTCTGAAAGTATTTTCCCTCCCTTTAACAGCGTTACACGAAGCATACGATGACTGTATCGCTTATCATGGTTTATACTTCTCTTAATTTCTTCCGCTTTATCGCGACTTAAATGCATTGCAATTGTTGAATGAAATTCGAAAGGCTCTTTTTTGTCGTATTGACATAAACTGCAATATCCTTGTAGCTTGTCCCTCAATTCTCTCCGATAAGCCACAAGCTCTGGACTTGGCTGCACATCTAAATACACGACACCTGTATCTGGGAATGTGTCGATACCTTCAATTACATAGCGAATTAAATCATAATTTCGACTTACAGATTCAAAGTCCCGTACCAGTCGTGCTTCGTTGCTGGTACTAAACCCTCCAACCAGCGTAATATGTGGCACTGGTCTAGATATGCAGATATTATGATCTTGGCTAGTCTGATAAATTAACTCGCGAGTCTCGGATTTCACTTTTCCGAATAATCTAATCTCTATCAAATAAGAGTCTACCATCTTTGACCTTGTTTCCACTTCATTGTATTATTCATTATTTTTAATTCCAAATTATCTACTGCAGATTTTAATTGCCTACTATTTTTCATTTCATTTTCAAGATATTTCAATTCGTGCAAATCAGTCATAAACCCCTTATATGGCTCAAAAATAAGCTTTCCTTCTTTATTGAATGGCAATAAAGGACCAACTACCAACCATACCTTATACGACAATTTCATTCTCTTGCTTCCTTACCAGTTGTTCTTCGCATTCTATAGACATGGTATGTATCATCATGATGAAATTTTACGATATACATAAAAACACTACCACTAAAAAAACGGTAACCATATTGATGATCTTTTTTTATTTGCTCATGAAGTTGTTCACATTGTATTTTAAGTCATTTGTGAAACTTCCTTTTTGCTACTTTCTCAATGCCTATCGATAATGGAGTCATACAACACGTCTTATTGTCATTCATCAAAATCGTCATTGCTGCAATATCTTCTTAAATTGATTCAGATTCAACAATATGAAAATATATTCACTCAACAAAAATTAAACTTTTGATTAATTTATATTCTGACGATCATTTAGAGCCTATCCGAAAATTCAGTTGCATGTTGAAAAGTTATAATAGGTTATATCATCCTAGTGTCGCGTCAATCCTCAAGAATTACAGGATTGTGAATAACTGTAATCGGCTAGATGAGACATTTTATTGCTGACGCACTAATATCCCCGATTGAGCAATGCTTATGGTAAAAATTAGGTGGATCAAAACTTTTTGGATGGGCTCTATAAGTTAAGAGTTTATTTTATCTCTGGTGGAATTATTTGGAAGATCTGACTCTGAGATCCTTCAAAGGGGCCTAAAATATGAAAAAACTGAAAATATCTTGACCCATGCAACATCATTCTGCTTTATCAGGTCTTTCTTGTCACGCTCGACGAAGGAGAGCGGCCTGTCTCAAAAAGACAAAAAAGAAGAGAACAAACAAGTAATCGTTTGCTTCTGGGTCTTACTATATCTTCAAGCTTCTTCTGCTTTTTCTTCTTTCTTCTTCCCTTTAGCTTCTTTCTTTTTGCGAAAGGCCGCCAGACAAGCTGGCGGGGGCTTTTATGTTTACATGTGGACTTAAATGCGGTTCATGGGGTAAAAAGGGTTTTCCAGACTAAATGGAGTGTTCCTTTGACGATATTCAGTTTAATGTGGGACATCCAGAAGTTAATAATAAAGAAAAATCAGAAAAAAGTTAAAGAAAAGAAAATAACTAAAAAATAAGCCTGAATTGTTTTCAGGCTTCATCGTATCCAATTTCTTCTTTTGTGAGGTAGCAAGCAGGGTCATCTGCCCAGACGTCTCCGTAAACGGCTTCGGCTCTTACTCTGAAATTTCCGTTGCAGACGTCGAACCATTTGCACTTTGCACAGCGGTCTCCGTGTGCCTGGATAAGGGGCTTTCTGTGTTTGAGCCCTGCCATAAGTTCGTCACTCAGGTCGGTCCAGATCTCGCTGAAGGGCCTTTCCCGCACATTTCCAAAGGAGTGGTGTCTCCAGAACTGGTCGGCATGGACTGATCCGTCCCATGATATGCATCCGATTCCTATCCCTGAGGAATTGCCCTGGTTCATGGAAAGAAGTTCATAAATCTCGGCCGCTCTTTCCGGGTTTTCTTTCAGCATTTTAAGGTAAAGGTAGGGGCCGTCACAGTGGTTGTCCACTGTAAGGACTTCTGCAGGGAAACCTTTTTCGTGCAGTTTTCTTGTCCTTTCCATAATCAGGTCCACAGCCTGCCTGGACTCTTCAAGGGAGAGGTCTTCGTCTACCATTTTCGAGCCCCTGCCTGCATAGACAAGGTGGTAGAAACAGATCCTCGGGATTTTTTCTTTTTCAAGCAGGTCAAAGATTGCAGGGATATCCCTTACATTTTGCTTGTTGATCGTGAAGCGGAGCCCTACTTTTATGCCTTCGTCCTGGCAGTTGTGCAGTCCCCTGAGGGCTGCATCAAAAGCTCCGGACATGCCCCTGAATTTGTCGTTTGTCTCTCTTATGCCGTCAAGTGAGATACCTACGTAAGAAAGCCCGACCTCCTTTAGCTTTTTCGCAAGAGGCTTGTCTATAAGGGTCCCGTTTGTTGAGATTACGGCCCTCATCCCTTTTTCCCGCGCGTAGGCTGCAAGTTCGGGGAGGTCTTTTCGCATAGTGGGTTCTCCCCCGGAGAATAGCATAACCGGAGAGCCAAAAGATGCAAGGTCATCGATAAGGGCTTTTCCCTCTTCTGTTGAAAGCTCGCCTTTAAACTCCATGTCCTTTGCCTGGGCATAGCAGTGGACGCATTTCAGGTTGCATCGGCGGGTCATATTCCATACTACAACCGGTTTTTTATCTTTTGAAAACTGCAGCAGGTGAGAGGGAAGCCTCTTTGAGTCCCTTCCATAACGAAGGGCGTCAGAAGGCTCAACAGTTCCGCAGTAAAGTTTTGAAATGCCTATCATATTGATCGTCAAAAGTGAGATTGTTTTCTGAAATTTTAAGTTTTATTTTTTCATCACAGCTCTTTCTTCATAGCCTTTATCAGGGCTTCAAAGGTGAACTCATCAGGGATTACGTTTACATTGACCCCGTGTTTTTTCAGGGTATTTCCAGTAGGGGTCCCGATTGCACCTACGACAGCACTGCTAAGGGTTTTTTTAACAGCCTCTGCTGCTCCCAGCTTCTCCGCATGCCTCATAAAACCTTTAACCATCATAGAGCTTGTAAAGGCAAAGGCGTCAACCTCTCCTGCAAGGGTACGTTCTATGAGTTCTTTCTGGGCTGCACCTTCAGGGATGGTGAGGGTATATACATGAGTCTCGTAAACCGTTGCTCCGCACTTCTCAAGGCCTTCGATTAAAACTTTTGCCCCAAAAGCGCTCCTTGCAAGGTCCACTATTTTCCCTTTTACTTCGGGGCAGAGAGCTTCTACAATTCCTTCGGAGCTGTAGTCTGCAGGCATGAAGGAATTTTCAATCCCTATTTTTACAAGCTCTTTTTCCGTGTTAGGACCTATTGCCAGTACTTTGCTTTTTTTCAGGGCTGTGATGAAGTTCTCTTTTTCGGCATCAGAGAGCTTATCCAGTGTGAAAGTTATCCCGTTTGCACTTGTGAAAACAACATAATCCGAAGTTCCGTCAATAACCCTCTGCACAAAAGGCTCGAATCCTTCGTCTTTCATGCCTTCAAGCTTTATCATTGGAGCATATATGGGCTCAAAGCCGTAATCTCTGGCAATTGCCTCGGATTTTTCGCGGTAACTTTCCGGCCTCATGATTGCAAGCACGGGAATTTTTTCTTCTGCCATGTTATCTCCTCCTTTCATTTCAGCGGGTTAAAACTCCGCTCCAGTCAGCTGTTCTCCGAGAATATCGTGCAGGTTAACGACATCTCCTACGACCGTGATGGCAGGGGCTTTTACTTTTCTCTCTTCTGCCAGGTCAGCGATGTTTTCAAGGGTTCCAACTGTTACCCTCTGGTCAGTCCGTGTCCCTCTTTCTATAACTGCAACAGGTGTTTTAGGGTCCTTGCCGTACTTTATGAGCTCTTCAGTGTTTCGCCTGAGCATCTTTACACCCATAAAGATTACAATCGTTCCGTTGAATTTAGCCAGGGTCTTCCAGTCGAGTCCGCTCTCTTCCTTTGTGGGGTCTTCGTGTCCGGTTATGAAGGTCACCATCGAAGTGCTTTCCCTGTGGGTTACTGGAATTCCGGCATATGCGGGCACTGCGATTGCAGAAGTGATCCCTGGGACGACTTCAAACTCTATACCCTCTTCTACAAGCACCTCAGCTTCTTCTCCTCCCCTTCCAAAGACGTATGGGTCCCCTCCTTTCAGACGGACTACCATTTTGCCTTCTTTTGCTTTCTGCACAAGCACTTTGTTGATCTCGGACTGGGTCATGGTGTGGTTACCCGCATATTTCCCCACATCAATTTTCTCTGCAGTTTCCGGCATTGAACCCAGAATTGCTTTTCCCGGAAGCTGGTCATAGATAATGACTTCAGCACTGTCAATAAGCCGGCGGGCTTTCAGGGTAAGGAGCTCAGGGTCGCCTGGACCAGAACCCACAAGGTAAACTTTTCCGTAATTTCCTGACATGTGACGACGGTTCCTTTTCTTTATAATTGGTGATAGGCTCTCTTCATTTATTCCAGAGGGATGACCAACGCCTGAATAGAAAAATTCCATAACAGGATAGTTTCTTCTGGGGGAAGCCATCTTCTTAGAAGAGAGGTTTGACAGAAATGTAAATCTGTAGGGTTTAAAGGGCTTTTATAATAAATAGTATCCCATCTTCATACAGTTTTATTGCACAACCTCTATATATTTGAGCTTATACTTATATGCTCGAATTTTCTTACACATACCTGCTTGCAGTCCGGTCCTTTAAAAGGAACGGGTAGAGTGAGTGGGAATCAATAAATACTCCTGATGTAATTAGTGAATCCTTTATAATCGGCCAGCCCATCATAAACGAGTAGTCGTCATAATCAGTATTTATTATAAATTCAATATCCATTATAAAAATCAGTGAGTTCATCATGCTTCGTATTATTTTTCTTGGCACTGGAGGGTCTCTTCCGACCCGTAACAGAAACCCGTCAGCAGTAATGGTCAACAGAGAAGGGGAGCTTATACTATTTGACTGCGGAGAGGGTACCCAGCAGCAGATGATGCGGGCAAAGACAGGAATGATGAATTTGTCTTCTATTTTTGTCAGCCATTTTCATGCTGACCATTTCCTTGGGATCCCTGGTCTTATTCAAACTATGTCCTTCCTGGGAAGGAAAGAGCCGCTAACTATCTATGGGCCTGAAGGGACAAGAGAGTTTACCGAATTTTTTAAGGTCCTCGGATATTGCAATCTTAAATATGAAGTCAGGGGTGTGGAACTGAGCCCAGGAGACACTGTGGAAGGGAAAGATTATGTGGTCCGGGCCCTGAAGACCGAGCACAGTACTCCCAGTCTGGGGTATGCTCTTATTGAAAATCCCCGACTCGGGCGTTTCAACAGGGAAAGGGCAGTAGAGCTTGGAGTCCCTCCTGGTCCCCTTTTTGCCAAACTGCAGCGTGGTAACCCGGTGGAAGTGAACGGAAAGCTCGTAAATCCCGAAGAAGTTGTGGGAGCTCCGAGGCCTGGAAGGACAATCATATACTCCGGAGATACCAGGCCCTGTGAAGCAGTGCTTGAAGCCAGCAGGGAAGCCGACCTCTTAATCCATGACGGTAGTTTTGCCGATGAGATGGCAGACTGGGCGGGAGAGTCCATGCATTCGACAGCAGGCGAGGTTGCAGCTCTCGCAAAAGAAGCCGGGGTCAGGAAACTTGTCCTTACTCATATCAGCTCACGTTATACTGATGATGTGGAGCCTATTCTGAAAGATTCGAAAAAAGTATTTGAAGATGTTATTGTAGCCGAAGACCTGATGGAACTTGAGGTGCCTTACCGACCTGAATGAACTTTTGAGAAATTGTGAGAGTTATATATTATTTATTTTTTTAAATTCAGGTATCAGGCTGTTCAAAGAAGTGTCCAGTCCAGTTGTTTATCTTCGGTATCGTAGAGTGTAACTCTCATAGTCTTATCTTCGATTTCATAAATCGGTTTGATTCCAAGATAAAATGTGTCTCCAGGGTTGATTTCAGTTTCCCCGTTAACCCTTCCGAAGTACACCCTTCCTTTTGTATCATTTTCTTCAACTGTCACACCTTTCCAGGCCAGGTTCTTGATTACACTTATGACCCTGCATTCAAAGCGATCAATTTCACGTATTTCATTCATGGGAATCCCTTTTAAATTTTGTTTCGGGTATGATTGAGACTTTACTTAAATCTGGTTTCTGATAGAGAATAACGATTTCTCTACATAAAACTATCCCAGAGTCTTCAACAGGAAAAAGTTTCTTTAATTTTTTTAAATTCTGTTTATAAACTACAAGCCTGAAATGAAAGATTCCCAGACTGAAAAAATTTGCCTGCGATATAGACTGCACGAGAACAATTGTAAAATCTATCAAAAATAAAATAACGCTAACAAAATGAACGCTAACAAAATAATGTATAAGAGAGGTGCCTGAAATATTTAATATAAACCTGGAATGTTTAATAAAAAAGTGAAGAGGCACTATCTCTTTTAGTTCACATACGTACAGATAGTTTATACATACAGATGGGTCGGGTCCGGAGTAAAGTCCTGCCTGCTCAATTTAGCAAGGGCTTTTTCAAAGTCTTTACATGTAACAATTTCCCTGTCTTCAATAATCGCCTGATGAAGGGCGGTTTTAAGGATTTTCTCGACAATATCCCTTCCAGAAAGCCCTTTAGCCTTCTTTGCAAGTGCCTGAAAATCACATTCTTCTACGTTCATAGGGAAGGTTTTCACATTTGATTCCAGTATTTGAACGATTTCTTCTTCCCCAGGAAGGACAAACTCGATCTCTTCTTCAAACCTGCTTCTTACTGCAGAGTCCAGGGAATTGACACGGTTTGTTGAACATATAGTACAGACCCCTTCACGTTCAACTATTCCGTCCATTTCTGTCAGAAGGGCATTTACGATTTCGCTTACGTCTCCTCTGAGTTCCTGGAACCTTCTGTCGAGGGCTATGGCATCAAGTTCGTCAATGAATATTATGCAGGGAGTCATCTCTTCTGCGCGGTCATAGAGCTGATGGATCTGGCGGGCCCCATCTCCTACATATTCTCCTATTAACTGGGTGGACTTGACAGGAATGATCTGCACATCGGTCTTGTTTGCCAGGGCTTTGGCAAGCATGGTTTTTCCTGTGCCTGAGGGCCCGAAGAACAGGATGTTTCTTGGTGCCCATTTCCCGAATCTTTCAGGCTCTTCAAGGAAACGTTCGATCAGCCTGCACTTCTGTTTTGCAAGTTCCTGTCCTATCACATCTTCGAATCTGACGTCGCATTTTATCTCTGAAGAGGCAGAAATTCCGGTGTCTTCTTCGGTTACGATAATCGATGTGGAATTTCCGATTATGGACTCTGCAGGTTCCACATCTATGATGCGGTATGCAAAGTCAGGGAACATCCTCTTGTCAAAGAGATAGTCTCCTTTGCGGGCAACGTATCCGCCCCACTGTTCCCTTGCATAGAACTCAAATACATCCCTGTTTTCAATAACCGGATACTCTTCCATCATGCCGCTCAGGGGGTATCCTTCAGGCTTCAGAATAAGAAGGTCAGATGTGGATTTTCCAAACTCATTTTTGTTCTCGTGAGTCTTTTTCGCGTTCACTCTTTGTGAGACTGGTCGCACTTTGTAATCAACTCGAATACTTTTCTATACCTATAGTGACCTGAGGGGCTAATAAAATTAACCCATGATCCAACCCCTAAATTCGATTGCGAAAGCCTTCTCCTGAATATGTAACAAATAAACGTGTTTAGTGAAAATTATTTTTTCTGGATATATTATTATTTCTTCTTTTTATACGTAAATCGTTATTGAACTTCAGGTAACCATTATATATTCAGATGCTTAATTTACAGATGTACGTCCCGATGGATAATATGTAATGTAAAATATTTATAGGAGTACGGATAAAGAGCATATTGTTTAAAATTTGTTTGAACAAACGATGTGCAGGCCTTGATGAGTTATCTATTTGAGTAATAGGGCTTTCATAACGAGTTCTTTGTATACCCTCCAGACACATTCATTAAATGTATGAATGAATTGATCAAAGGGAAAACTAATATATTATAGCAATAATATAAATATTTTAATTATCAAATTACAACTATTTTCTATAATAGTTAAAACTGGTAATTAATTACCGGTGTACTACCTACTTAACATATTTATATTGTAGTATGTTGAGTAAGAATTTGAACAACGTAAAAAGAGCTTAAACATCTAAGCAAGTTAGTTCCAGAGTATGATTTGTATGTTTACTATGGAGAATACGGAAGGTTTTGACCAGAAAACTCTTGATAAAATGAACGCTGAAGTCAAAAAGACTATGAGCAAGCACGACCCGAAGTCAAAAGATTATAAGAAAATATGCGAACAGGTTGAGGACCAGGTCTTCGACAAGTACTGTTCTGAGGTATTCAGACCATCTCTTAAACTTTAAGGCTTGCCGCTGGATAAAACTTATCCCGGTAAGTTTTTATTTTTTGTTCTTTTTTATTTTCTTTCAACCCATGTACTCACTCATCATTTTTACTCCTAAAATGCTCACTTTTCCATTATCCTATTTTTTTTGAGAACCTTTCTTTCTATTGAGAACTTTTTTATATCGTGGCTTCTTATCTTTAATTATGGCTTCTTGCAGTAAATATCGAATTCTGAGTTTATTCTTAGTTGTACTTTTGCTTGCTCCTGTAACAGGTGTAGCTTCCAGTGCGGGTAATATAATAGCAGCTGATTCCTTTAATACGTCTATTAATTCCAGTACTGAGAACGATCTTTTTACCGAATTAAGTTCGCAGATGAAACTCTATAATGAGAACTTTGATAAAGTGCCCTCGCTTGTTCAAAGGCTGGTTGGAAGTGAGGAAATTGCTGGGAGAATTGAGCTTAACAATGGTGAGATGCTCTACGTAACTTTACTTATGAGGAGTGGAAAAGTAGGAGACTTTTACAGGTATGACACTCCCAATGACCCTGATTCAAAGTTCGGTCCTTCAATAACAGTTGAGTCCGATGAAAATACAATAAGAGAAATACTTGATTCGGATGATAGTTTGAGGAAAGCTGTAGAAAAAATGAATGAGGGTTCTCTTACTGTAGAGGTAGAAGGTTTCTTCCGAAAAACAGTGCTCTACTGTATACAGCAGTTGTATTCATAAGTTCAGTAACGTCTTGAGCCTGAATATAGCCCTTATAAACCTAATTCATGTAAAAAATAATTCGAAGAATAAATTCAATTCAAACAAAATAAATTCGATTACTAAAAATACTGGAGATCCCCTTCCCTAATTCCATCAGGAAAAAGGAGGGGTTTCTGCCTTATTTTTCAGATTTTATTCATGGGATCAGTGCTTGACCACTTCTCCGGGAAGTGTGAATCTTCCTTTTCCCATTACCGCACCTATATTTATGCTTGTATTGATGCCTGTATGCACATCGTCTCCCATGATCACGCCGAGTTTTCTTCTGCCTGAATCGAGAATCCTGCCTTTCAGCATTACTTTTATGTTCTTACCGTCATGACGGAGGTTTGCAACTTTCGTGCCGGCTCCAAAATTACAGCGGCGTCCTATTACACTGTCTCCTACGTAACTAAGGTGCCCTACGTGAGTGCCTTCCATGATAATTGTATTTTTTATCTCCACTGCATTTCCGATTCTGACCCTGTTGCCTATTGCTGTTGACGGGCGGATAAAACAGTTAGGCCCTATATCGCAGTTCTCTCCTATTACCACAGGCCCTTCGATATAAGCCCCGCTCCGGATAAGAGAACCCTTTCCGATTGCGACCTCTCCTTTTATAGTAACGTTTGGCTCAACAGTACCCTGGCAGCTGCCTTTCAGGGCTTTTAACAGGTGCTCATTTGCTTTCAGGAGGTCCCAGGGGTACCCTATATCAATCCAGATGTCTTTGAGAGGGCTGTAACCTACAGGCGCTCCGCTGTCTATTAGCATCTGGATGGAGTCTGTTATCTCAAGTTCGTTTCTTATAGAAGGCCTGGTTTTGTCAATAAAGCCGAAAATGGACTCCCTGAAAAGGTAAATTCCGGCGTTTGCAAGGTTTGTTGGAGGTTTTTTTGGCTTTTCAATTATCCTGATTACTTTATTGTTTTCGGTTTCAAGCACTCCGAAATCCGAGGGGTTTTCCACCTCTTTTACGCAGATGACAGCTTCTTCTTTCCTTGAGAGCAGGGCTTTTAAGTCCTGCTGCCCTATGAGCATGTCTCCATTAAGTACCAGAAATGATCCTTTGACGTGTCCTCTGGCATAACCTATAGCATTTGCAGTCCCTAACTGCTCTTTCTGCTGCACGTACTCAATGCTCACTCCCCACTTGCTTCCGTCCCCGAAGTGGGCTTTTATCTGCTCTTCGAGGTATCCCGTAATGAATATAAAGCCCTCTATACCTGCTTCCACGGCTGAATTAAGGATATGCTCAAGTATCGGTTTGTTTGCTACCGGAAGCATTACCTTAGGACAATCGGAAGTAAGAGGTTCCATCCTTGTGCCTTTGCCTGCAACAAGGACAACAGCTTTCATTTAAGCGCCTCCTTAACTATTTTTTCTGCCATCTCATAGATCCCATCCACATTTTCGCGGGCTTCTGCGGTAATCCTTACCTTTGCTTCCGTACCAGAGGGGCGGACAAGCACCCAGCCGTCTTCAAGTTCCACGCGGATGCCGTCAATGTCAAGGACTTTTCCAAGGGGTTCCAGCTTTGCTTTTGCCTTTTTCATAAATTCGGCTTTCTTTTCGTTTGCACAGGGTAGAGCCCCCCTCTTTGTAGCGTATACAGGAAGTTCTGCTCTTAGCTCGCTTAATTTCTTTTCCCCTACAATCTCAACAAGCTTTGCAGCTGCATAAATACCGTCCGGGCAGTAAGAAATCTTAGGGAAAATCCAGCTTCCTGAAGGCTCTCCACCGTAGATTGCCCCGAACCGCTTTATGCCCTCTGCAACATAAACGTCCCCGACTCTTGTCCTTATGATTTCCGAGCCTTCAAGATAATCGTCTACCATCATGGAAGTATCCACAGGCACGACAACGGACCCTTTTTCGTCCCCGCATTCAAAACGCCCGAATATTGCAAGCAGTTCGTCTCCGGACACGAAATTGCCTTTTTCGTCTACTGCCATCATCCTGTCTGCATCCCCGTCATGGGCTATTCCGAGATCGGCTCCGAATGCCACAACTGCCTTTTTAAGCAGTGAGAGGTTCTGCTCGTTAGGTTCAGGGTTTCTTGCCGGGAAATGTCCGTCAGGCTGGGAATTCAGGGTTATTATCTGACAGCCAAGTTCCTGCAGGAGATAAGGAGTGATTGTACTTCCAGCTCCGCATCCACAGTCAAGAACCACACGCAGCTTTGAATTCCCTACAAGGCCTTTAATCATATCCATATGGTCCCGGATGGCATTTTCGTCTTCAGCAATTTTCCCTATAAAGTCCCAGGTAACTCGCGAAAAGCTTTCTTTTTCTATAGCTTCTTCAATTTCTTCCTGCTGGGCTGAGTCAAAAGCCATGCCGTCAGGGTTCCACAGTTTTATCCCCACATACTCTGAGGGGTTATGTGAAGCTGTAACCATTACTCCGCATTCGTATTTTCTGGCTACATATGCCAGGGTCGGAGTGGTTACCATTCCCACTTTAGTAACATCACAACCTGCTGCGGTCAGCCCGGCAACAAGGGCGTGCTCTATCATAGGTGCAGAAACCCTGGGGTCTCTCCCGATGACCGCAGTTTTTTTCCGGCTTCCCAGCACAAGCCCTACCTGCAGTGCAAGTTCGGGCGTAACGTCCTTGTTGACTATACCTCTAATTCCTGAAGATCCGAAGAGTTTCATAAGTCCCACTCAATATTTCATGAAGTTAAGTTCTGTTCTGAAAGTTTATTTCTTATTAATTAACCTGGTTTAAATTCCAAAATTTGAAGTCTTTACTATATTATTCGACAGTGACACTCTTTGCAAGGTTACGGGGTTTGTCAATAGAACAGCTCCTGGCAAGGGCAGTGTAGTAAGCAAGCAGTTGAAGCACGACAACACTCAAAAGAGGAGCCAGCAGTTCATCACTCTGTGGAACTCTAAGGACAACATCCGCATATTTTGCTATTTCCGTATCCTTGATACTGGCAACTGCTATTACAACAGCATCCCTGGCTTTTACTTCTTTTATATTGCTGAGCATTTTATCATAAGTCTGCCCTCTCGTGGCAATCGCAACTACAGGAGTTCCTTCGTCAATCAGGGCGATAGGACCATGTTTCAGTTCCCCTGCAGCAAAGCCTTCAGCATGCACGTATGAGATCTCTTTGAGTTTCAGTGCTCCTTCAAGTGCGATTGGATAACTCAGGTGCCTTCCAAGGAAGAAGTAGCTTTTTGCATGGGCAAAGTCCTCAGCACACTCTTTTATTATTTCTTTCTGGTTGAGAATCTGCTGGATCTCTCCGGGGACTTTCCTGAGTTCTGTAATGAAGCTTTTCACATAATCAGGACTTAGCTTGCCTCTTACAAGAGCGAACTTTACAGCGAGGAGATAAAGAAGGACAAGCTGGGTACTGAACGTCTTCGTGGCAGCAACTCCTATCTCAGGACCTGCCCGAGTATAGAGCACACTGTTTGCTTCTCTTGTTATAGTACTTCCCACAACATTCGTGATTGCAAGGGTGGGGCAATTGTAAGACATAATCTCCCGTACGGCTGCAAGTGTATCTGCGGTTTCTCCTGATTGGGTAATAGCAATGGCAAGGGTCCCTTCATGCATAACAGGGTTTCTATACCTGTACTCAGAGCATATGTCAATGTCACAGTGAATTCCTGCCAGCTGTTCAAACAGGTATTTCCCGAGCAAACCTGCGTGCCAGGAAGTTCCGCAGGCGAGAATCTGAACACTTGAAAGTTTCTTTATTTCATCCTCACTGAGGTTCAGTTCTTTTAAGTATATAGCCCCTTCAAGTTCTGAGACTTTGCCTGCCAGGGTGTTATGGATTGCACTGACCTGTTCATGAATCTCTTTTAGCATGAAATGTTCATAACCTGCTTTTTCTGCAGCTTCAAAGTCCCATTCTATTTTTTCTATCTTCTTTTCTTTGAGATTTCCTTCCCTGTCAAATATCTGTATACTGTCAGGGGTCAGGACTGCTGTCTCAAAGTCATCCACAAAGATAACATCTCTGGTATAATTCAGAAAAGCGGTTACATCAGATGCAGCAAAGTTTTCTCCTTTTCCGAGCCCTATAACCAGAGGGCTGTCCTTACGGGCAAGCACAAGTTTTCCCTGCTCATCCGCAGAGACTATTGCAAGAGCATAGGACCCCTCAATCTCTTTTAAAGCCTCTCTTAGTCCTGTAAGGAGTTCACATCGAGCTTTTTTTCCATCCGGGCTTCCATAGATGTGTTTGTGCAGAAGGTGTGCAACTACTTCGGTATCGGTTTCGGATTTGAATTCGTAACCTTCTCCAATGAGCCGCTCTTTTAATGCCATGTAATTTTCAATAATCCCATTGTGCACCAGTGAGATTTTTCCGGGATTTCCTCCCGAGTTATGGGGGTGGGCATTTTCCGTGCTTGGACGGCCGTGGGTTGCCCAGCGTGTATGTCCTATCCCGATAGTCCCTCCGAGGTTCTTCGGAATTTCGGATTCGAGATTTACGATTTTTCCCACTGCTTTATATGTCTCAATCCCGTTGCCAAGGACAGTAATCCCTGCTGAGTCATATCCCCTGTATTCGAGTTTTTTAAGAGATTCTATAATTACCGGCGCAGCAGCATTTCGCCCTGCATATCCTACTATTCCACACATTTTTTATCTCCTTCTAAAGAGCTTAGAGGACCACCGAGTCGCGGGACAGGTCTCTGTAAATGGTGTTTCCGGATTCGACCTGACAATTGACAGAAATCATTACTCCGGCTTTCACGAGCACTCTGCCTCCTATGCGGTTGTCGTCCCCAAGTATAGTGCCGAGCTTTGGGGCTTTGTGGATCCTGCTGTTTATGTTTATCTCAAGATTTTCCTTTTCCTCTGCAGTAAAACCAGGGCCAAGGGTATTATTGCTTCCAATTATGGAGTTTGAAATCTGTCCATGAGAAGAAATCCTGCAGTCATTCATTATTATACTGTTCTGTATTTCGGTAAAGGATCTTATGGATACGTTGTCTCCTATCGTAGTGGAGGGCAAAATTACTACGTTAGGTCCTATATCACAGTTTTCCCCGATTACTACAGGACCTACAATATAAGTTCCTGAACGGATTCTTGTGTTTTTTCCGATTGCAACCTTTCCGCTAATTATCACTCCTTCTTCTAGTTCCCCTTCATTCTTCAGGTTTTTGGAGGAATTTAATACGATTGCATTTGCTTTCAGGAGGTCCCAGGCGTGAACCGCATCCAGCCACTTGGATTCGGTTGTGATTGAAGTAACCACTTTTCCTTCATCAATCATAAGCTGGAGAGTGTCGGTTATCGCATATTCTCCGTTTTCGGATATGGGGGTTTTTTCAATGGTTTCAAAGACCTGCGGTGTAAATATATAAATTCCGGTGTTTACAAGACGGCTTAAGCCACCGGGTCTTTTTTCAAGAATTTGGGTGACTCTCTTCTTTTCTTTCAGTACCACTCCATAACCTGCCGTATCCTCCATTCTTACGGTCAGGAGGCTTGCATCACCTTCATAGTTGTTAAGGAGGTCGGCTATGGTTTTTGGTTCTACGAGGTTGTCCCCGTTCAAAACAATGAATTCGGGGTCTTTGGGGCTTATGAGTTTTTTTGCCTGTTCAATAGCATGTGCTGTCCCGAGCTGGGCTTTTTGCTCTACATATGATATACTGACCCCAAAGTTCAGCCCGTCTTCAAAATGGTTCATTATGCGCTCTTTTTCATACCCGACAACCAGGATGATCTCTTTGATTCCATTTTTCTCAAGCGAAGATATGACATGTTCCAGAATAGGTCTGTTGGCTACGGGGAGCATCACTTTAGAACGAGTAAGTGTAAGAGGCCTGCAGCGCAGTCCTTCACCTGCTGCGAGGATAATAGCTTTCATAGAGTTAAAAAACATTTTTTAGAATTTATACATTCCCTTCAAAATCTGTTTAATAAATATATAAATTCAGAATTATAACTAAAAAATATTCGAAAGAATTTTGTAATATATACCGATGAGTCTCTGACCCATAAAAGGGAAAAATATATATAATAAGTGCAGTTCTCCTACTCAATAAATAACATGAGTTCCGGTTTCTGTTAAAGTATTCTTCGGACAGGGAAGATGGTTCTTTATTCAGTTTAAAAAATGTAAAATTATAAAACGACTTAATTTTGAAAGTTTGAACACTGGATATAATAGAAATATTTTTTATATTTTTTTCAGTCTCTGAAGGCACATGACATCCCAAAATATATCAATATTAAGAAACAATCTATTCTAAAGTTACTCAAAAAAATATTACAAAGTAACTGGTGTTACGAAGAGTGTGGTCAATTCCTGCAAAACACTTTTTATTACAAAGTGCCTTGTGGACAGATAACTGGATAGTATTTGCGATCTAAAACAGAGAACTATTGAATAACAAAACAGGTCTAATGATGAGTAATTGTACTGTTCTATACAGTTAATGCAGCTATCCGGTTACATAGCCAATCAGTTAAAGTATAAAATAAATTTGAGGCTAAGCTCAAAGTAGAGATAAGAGGAAGACAGGTGAGTACTCTTTGAGGATGGGTAAGAGGACGATAAGTGAGTATTTTTTGAGGAGAAGTGGAACTGCCTTAAAAAGGATAAACTTATTTCCTTTAAATCGGGTTGAGTCTATGAATCAGGCGTTTTTCGGGCTTGCAATTCATTACATTGAGGTTCTAAAGGTATGATTGCTTCCTGCCACTGCTCCCTGTTTAAAGAATACTTTCACCCCACATCACTCAACTTTATATTCTCTGCTGCAGTAATTTAGAGTGCCTCTCAATAAGATTAAGATAACCATGAGGCTTGAGGAGAATTAATATGAAGCAAACTGCCGAATCCATTAGAGACCGGTTTATGAAAATTGGCATCGATGTGCCTGTTGAGGACATCGAAAGCAGACTCGACGAGCTGATTAAGAAGTTCAAGGTACCTTCAAATGAAGCGCAGCGCAGTGTAACAAACTATTTTTTGAAGAAATATTCTATTCCTAAAAATGAGTTTTATGTCAGACAGGCTGAACCCCAGCTCACCAAAATTGTGGATATTACGGAGAACGGACAGTGGGCAAACCTTAACGCAAAGGTTGTTCAGCTCTGGGAAAACACTCATGAGTCCATATCTCAGGTCGGGCTTCTTGGAGATGAGACAGGAATCATAAAGTTTACCATCTGGAAAAATGCCGAACTCCCCCTCCTTGAACAGGGAGAGAGCTACCTTCTCCGGAGTGTAGTTGTTGGGGAATATAATGGGAGGTTCCAGGTCCAGGTTAACAAGAACAGTTCAATAGAAAAGCTCTCCGAGCCTGTTATAATGGGAGGTGGCGATTTTACTCCTGTAGCAAGGGAAGCCGAGCTCAGGAACATTGCTGATCTTGCTGGGAACCAGTGGGCAACAGTAAGAGGAAAAGTTATCCAGCTCTGGGAGAACTCCCATGAATCTATAGAACAGGCAGGGCTTATAGGTGACGAAACCGGAGTGATCAAATTCACTAACTGGGCAAGTTCCGAACTTCCGGATATGGAAGAAGGCAAGAGCTACATGCTGAAAAATGTAGTAGTTAGCGAATGGAACGGCAAGGCTCAGGTCCAGCTTAACAGGTCAAGTTCCATAGAAGCACTCGATGAAGATATTGAAGTAAGGACCTCCATGTTTACATATTTCGGGGCAATGGTTGATATTCAGACCGGGTCTGGACTTATAAAACGCTGCCCTGAATGCAAAAGAGCTCTGGTTAAAGGTGCCTGTGCAGAACATGGGAAGGTTAAAGGAGAATACGACCTCAGGATAAAGGCAGTCCTTGATTCCGGAACTTCCACCCAGGATGCCCTGATTAATAGGGAACTTACCGAAGAGCTTTCAGGAATCTCTCTTGACAGCGCAATTGCAATGGCCGCAGATGCTCTTGATCCCGGGGTTGTGCTGGACAAACTGAAACACGAGCTTGTCGGCAGGTATTATACTGTCACAGGGCACAAGCTTGACCGCTATATCCTTGTGGAATCGATTACTCCAAGTACTTCTCTGGACAGGGAGCTCCTTGACCAGATGCTTGCTGAACCTCTTGCCGAACAGGAGGTGGAGTAAATGGCGGGTTTCTTCAGGGAGGCGGCTCGCCGGGTTTTTGCCAAAGAGCTGAAAGACTCAAACCTTACCTCAAAGGATGAAAACGACCAGTATGCTCCGCAGTATCTCCTTACCCCGACAGGGGCGAATGTGAACCGCATCTTTATTGTGGGTACGCTTATCGAAAAAGAAGATATAGGCACCGACTCCGAATACTGGAGGGGCAGGGTTTCCGATCCCACAGGTTCCTTCCTTATATATGCAGGGCAGTACCAGCCTGAAGCTGCTCAGTTCCTTGCTGAATGCGAAATGCCAGCTTTTGTTGCGGTAATTGGTAAGACCAGTACCTATACCACAGACGATGGAAATGTCCTGACCTCAATTCGTCCGGAATCTATCCAGCAGGTGGATGAGCTGACGAGGAATCTCTGGGTACTTGACACTGCAAAGCAGACTCTTGAGAGGATAAGAGCAGTTGAGGCACAGGAAGATCCAAACTACAAGCTTGCAAAAGAACACTATTCCATTGATCCGGAGATTTACCGCGAAATGGTGAAAAAAGCTCTCGAATCCCTTAAAGACAATACATAAAACCAGTAATAAGTTTTGTGACCGGGTAAAGTGTTGTAATTAAGCGGTCAGAAATTCAGGGACTTTTTATCCTGAATTTCCTCTTTTAAATACAGAAACTTTATGCTACTGCAACGTTTCCAAATCCTTTTTTGATTCATATATTTATTTTATTCTGCTTTTATTTATTTTTTTCTTATTCTTTTTCATATTTCTTTCCAGATAGTTTTCGAGGTTTAATTTACCGAAGAAATTTCTCCTTTTTTCACGAAATTGAAAAGGTTAAAGACAAAATCTAGATAAATAAACGAAGCAGATATAAAACAAATGTTGTGTGGTTGAATTAGGACTTATGCTAAAATTAATTATTAATCAGTATATGGGATGATCCTGTGAAAACCTATCTTGTGGTCTGGTTCAGTAGTGAAGGAGTCCGCCCATCTGAGGTCAACCGGAGGTTGTTGTCCCTGGGTTTTGAACCCATGCAGGGCAGCTACGACTTTGTATATAACTGGAACAGCAATGTTGGTGTTGAAAAGATTCTCGAGTTTGGGGATAAAGTCTATCTAAGCCTTCAGGGTACAGGTGTAATGTTCAAACTGGAGACCATGTGAATTTTCAGGAGTTCACTGAATAAGTAGTTCCAGAGACCTCGCCTAGCGAGGCATGTGCCTGAGTTCTGGCAATAAGAGGCCCTTTTACAGGTTCTTAATCTACTTTCTAAGAATCTCTGGCAGCCTTAGCTGCTTATGCCCTTTTTATTTATGGCTCTCTTCTTCTTTTTGTCTTTTCAGGGCATCCCGGAACTTAATATATTCACAGCTTTCTCCTTCAAGTGTAAGTACCCTTCCTTCTATACTCCCTTTTTCGATTATGAGTTCTACTACACCTGGAGTTGACATCCTGGGTTTTGTAGGAGAACCCGGGCAGACGAGCATTACATCCTTTCTTTCAATCAAAGGGCGGTGCAGGTGCCCGAAAATCAGGACATCCACTCCCATTTCTTTTGCCAGGTAGCCCTGGGCGGTTGTATCCATCACTGAGAGCCCTCCTTCGTGAACTACCCCGATTTTTATCCCTTCAACCTCGAATTTCAGCCTTTCGGGAAGGAGTTTTTTGAGTTCTGAGCTATCATCGTTTCCGGAAACGGCTTTCAGCTTGCCGCTGGCATTAAAGGCATTGTATGCTTTTACAGTGCTGAAATCCCCTGCATGGACGATCAGGTCGCAGTCTTCGAGAAGGCTTTGAAGCTGTCCGGGAATCTCTCCTGTTTTAAGATGTGTATCGGAAAGTACAATCAGTTTCACGGGAAACCTCCGTTATAACGTAAAATATACCATTTGTAGATAAAAATGTGCAGCGTGAATTTCAGGAAGCCTGAGAGTCATACTTGAATTAGAAATTTGCGCTTAATATTAAAAACGGAAGGTTCGAGTTCCGGAACCATGTATCTGGAACCTCTGAACCCTAAATTAAACATAAAAAGTTAAAAACAAAATCTATTTATTCGACTGTCAGGTCCACGAGTTCATACTCGAGGTTCTCGGTTTCCAGCCTGTTCAGGAGAGCAGAGACCTGTTCGTCCACTGAGACTACAAGGGATGAAAGCCCGTGATACGCAGCCTCAATAACGGATTCGTTTGTTCCGAACATGACATTAGGGCTTATGCCGATTTTGCGAAGAGCGATTAACGCTTCCACACCGATTGCTGCTACATAAGGTTTTGAGCCTGCCAGCATCTTAAGGCGATCGAGGTCTACTTTTCTTGACCCACCGCGTTCAACCCTGGGGACCTTGCAGATAGTAATGGTTGCATTTTCCAGGTCTATAAGGCCCTTGAGGCTGGTCACTCCCACATCTTCCCCTTCGGCGGCATCGGATATGATAGTGCCTGATGCGCCTGTCATTTCCTTGCTGCTTACATAGAGGAGTCCGTTGTCCATTTTCAGGTAGACCTGCTGGCCTTCTTTGACCTCTTCTCTTGTAATGGCTGTCCAGGTAGAGACATGGCTGATTATATCTTCCATGACAAAGCGGGCGTACTGCTTCATTTCTGTGGCATTTTCCAGGACCCATTCTACGCCTTCTTTTGTTATCCTGTACCGGACGCGGCCCTCAGTGACAATCAGCCCATCATTTACAAGCTCCTTTATGTATTCGGAAACTGCCTGGGGAGTTATTCCTATTTTTGCGGCAATTTCTTTTTGCCTTACATTGGGCTGGTGGGCTGCAATCTCAATCAGAACCTGAAACTTGGTGACTCCGCTCTTGGTCTGGAGGATTTTAATCATCAATCGTAATTCTCCTCAACATCTTCAATTAATTTTAACCTCTGCCCCATTACTGAAAGCTTTTCGGACCTGCGGGCAACAGCACAGATGTAGAACGGATTCTTGTTAAGAGTCCTTGTGAGGTTGCTCATTGAAGTATTGCCTTCTTCTACCAGTTTTTCCAGTTCTTCCATAGCGTCCTTAACCTCTTCATATGGTTTGAAGGTCAGCATAATGATATCACTGAGGTCTTCAAAGGAACACTGAAAGTTCACCTGAACCTTTGAGTAAGAACTGTGGTATTCTTTTGAGGGTTTTTGTCCCGCTTCAGGGACTCTCCACTGGCTTTCGAGGAGCCCGGCTTTTTTCAGAATATGAAGGCTTTTTGATGAATCTGCGCCTATAAACTCATCGATTTCCGTTCTGGTCATCCATTTGTTAGAAAGTGCATCGAATATTTTTTTATGGGTTCTGGATCCAAAAGTCCTGAGTAATGGTACTAAATAGGAAGGATCGTTGATTATTCGAGTTCTTTTACCCATTTATGTCCTCTCCTTCTCACCTTATGTTATCGGTTTCAAATATGATAAAGATTTGTGATGTGATTATTTTTAATAAGCAATTTCAAGCCCTTCGGGCCCATCCCAGGAATACGTAGGGGCAGCACGCTTCAGTCCGCGTGCCTTTTCATGCAGGGCATGAGCAACAATCGGAAGGGCGATGGTAGCATCCACAAAAACCTGCACTTTTTTTGCCTGAGGTGCAATCTTACCCCAGGAAACCGCTTCGTCAAAAGTGCAGCCTGAGAGCCCGCCCCAGTGTGGAGAGTCCGAGGTATACTGAATGGCATATTCATGTCCTGCGACATCCCCTCCCAGTATCGATGCTATCACTTCGGTCTGCTGGATAAAGTTCTTAGGGACTCCGCCTCCTACATAGACCACGCCCGTATGTCCGGATTTTTCCACTATCCGGGTGATTTCGTCAACATCTTTTATCTGGTCTATTTCAAGTTTGAGCCCTCTTCTTCTTGCAATTGTAAGCCCTATACCTATGGAACTATCAGACAGGGCAGGCACAAATATAGGGACATTGTGCCTGTATGCGCTTACTATTATTGAATCCTCAGCAGCTCCTCTCTTCACAAGCTCCTTTCCAAGCAGGTACATGAACTCCCTTGAAGAACAGCTCATTTCTCCGATTTCCTCTGCAAAATCTGCAACCAGGTTGTCTGTGGTCCTGAATTCTTCTTCAACTGCAAAGACATCATAAATCCTGTCCACACCGTGTTCAAAGAGCTTTTCATCATTGGCTAGATGTGAGCCCACATAGTGTTTCCTGCCGAGGGCTTCGTGAGAATCGTGGAACAGGTTTGCCCCTGTGCTTACGAGGCAGTCGATCATCCTTTCCCGGATCAGGTAGGAAATAACCCTGCGCATGCCGGCAGGAACCATGGCTCCGGATAGGCCCATAAGCACGGTCGTATCCTTTTCTCTGAGCATGTTATGCCAGGCCTGAACTGATTCAGCAAGCTTTCTGCCCTGAAAACCTGTTCTGAGCATTCCGTCCATCAATTCGCTTACAGGCCTGTCCTTTACATCAATTGGAACTGTCGGGTTGTTCGTAAATACATTGTGATGCATACCATTCTCCACATAAATATAACAGATTTCTATAGTTTTGCCTGTGGTCTTTATTGTCCTGCCTTGCAGGTACCCGGCAATAGATGGTAAGAGGCGCAAATAACATTAAATGATATATATTTTTCATTAAATATCAATATATGCAGACTCTCTTGCCTGACGACTTCTCACAGAGAGTAGCTTCTCCCAGGGAAGCTCGATTTGCTGTGTTTAAAAGTCATAAATTATGTGAAATGAGTATAATGAATAGTTCGATAATCACTGACAACTTTCTATGATTGTCGGATGCTGGATACTGGTGGTCCGGCGAGTGGTATCGGGATGTTTACGTAAACGGATATATCGTAAACAAATGACATTGTAATAAATAATATTGTAATAACTCACATTGGAATAAATATCATTATGATAAATATAATATCTGTAACTAATACTGTTATAACGTATATAAAGCAGCAGTATTGATAGAGTTTCTGTACGAGATCTCTTTATTTA
>DUGS01000209.1:0-7187 GCA_013331265.1 Methanosarcina sp. | reverse complement strand
CTCTTTATTTAAATAACAAAAACTGCTGCAGATATTACTGTCATCCACTCTCCGCTTTCGTGTAAGATGGATGATCTGGGAGTGCTGAAGGTTTTAAGAGGTGACTCCTTTGTCCAGGTGCTGTACATGCTTTCTGCAAGTTTTACGGCGTGTATTCCTGCATCCTGTGCACTTTCTTCGTAAGCGTGGTACTCGGAGATGTAACCATGCTTGTTAATATCTCCTGGAAGAGCACATCCAACTGAAGTGGTTAAAGTTCTTCCGGGTTCATTTGAAGAGATTCTGGACATCACACAGAAAACTATCTCTCCAGGGCTCAGTTCTTTTAAACCGTCTTCCTTTGTTACAATTTCACATTTAGGAGGCAGGATAGAACTTACAGTTACTAAATTAAATTTTTCAATACCTGCGTCCCGGAGGGAAACCTCAAAAGATTCAAGTTTTTCGGGGTGTGTACCAACTCCACTCGTAAAGAACACTTTTCTTGGAATTAACTTTGTAATCATTTTTACATCCTTGAAATGTCATCAGTTTAAGCTTAAACCAGATAGCAATTATTATTTTTAAGCGTTGCCCTTCAATTTCACTGAAAAAAGATCAATTTCAGTTTCTTCAGGCACTAGTAGACTCTTGAAGTACATGTCTATACTTTTATTTTAATGTTCTTCTCTAAAAATCTTTACATTGATGTCCTCAATCTGAAGTTCTTTTCCTTTTAAGGTTTTTTTGTTTCTGCGTACTCTTGTTAATATTCTCTCGCTCCATATTTTTTACAGAGACCACTTTAATTTCAGGTCTTTCTGCAAAATCTCTCATAAGCTTTATATTATGCAGGATAATTACATCGTGTGTTACCCCTGCAATTTTCCTGTCCGCAGCCTTTTAATAGGGAAAATATTCAGTTTTTCCGGAGGCTTTCGGAAGTGCGGACCTGATTACATGAGTTATTGTAGCAGGAGATTGTGTTTTTTCTGGCCCTGGGCCTGAAGATTAAATACCATTAACTAACCCTCATCTCGATATAAAGGCAGAGAAAATGGCAGAGAAACTTAACATTAAAGTTATGGAACTGCTTGACGGCAGGCGGCTTTCAATAAGCGGGCTCACACGAGAATTGAAAGCTGAGGGCATAGAAGAGCACAGGCTGGTCCTTACCGGTTACCTCAGGGCACTCAGGGACCTTGAACTCCTGGACGAAGTCGAGGTCCCTCCTTCCAAAATTTATTCTCTGCCTGATAAGAGCAAAGATCCTTTGCCGGAAAAAGGCAAAGAACTCAAGTCAGCAGACTCGTCTAACCCTGAAGACATTTATCTTATTTTCAGGAATCAGCTCCTTAAGATCGATCTGGACTTCAGGATTCCTGTTGGCGTATATGTGATTTCGCGGCTCTTTGAAAGGCCCTGTTTCCGCAGGGAATTAAAACTTGTAGGAATCACGCAGAAACACCTTGACCAGTATATGGAAAAACCCGGAATTGTTTGCGAAGCTCCTGACTCGCACCTGAAAAAAGCCAGAGCCGACATAACAAAAATTGAGATCCCCTCTGATGACCCTGCATACGAAATTCGTGAAAACAGGGAAGAAATAACAAGGCTTGCAAATGAAGTGCTTGCAGGGACAATAAAAAACAGGATAGACCTCGAAGGGCTTGTAGCAAAAAGCAAGCAAACTACTCTGCTGCCCTGAAAACCTTAAACAGATCAGAAACCTGAAAATCCCTATTTCGATCTGAATTATAATCAATAACCAGGCCTGGACTGGTCAGATATGAAAGTTGCCTGTATCCAGATGGATGTGCTTCAGTGTAAGAAGCAGAAAAACCTTGAAAAAGCCCTTTACATGGCTCTCGAAGCTGTTGAAAAAGGAGCCGAATTAGTTGTTTTCCCCGAGGTATTTTCCACAGGTTTTTGCTATGAAAACCTCGGCCATGCCGCAGAAAGCCTTCCATCTCCTGTTCTTGAAAACCTTGCATGTTTTTCCGAAGCCAATGACTGTATCATCCTGGGTTCAATAATCCTGAAAGAAAAGGAAGTACCGGAAAGTAATAATTCCAATCTCTACTATAACCTGGGCTTTTGTTTTGAGTCGGGAACTCTTGCAGGCACTTACTGTAAGACTCACCCTTTCAAGGGCGAAAATAAGTATTTTTCAAAAGGAAGCTCAATAGAGCCTATTTCCCTGAAAAAGCAAAACCTGAAAATCGGCTTTGAAATCTGCTACGAACTCCGTTTTCCTGAGGTTGCAAGAAAACTGGCTCTTGCCGGCTCTGACATTCTTGTGACCACAGCTGCCTTTCCAAACCCCAGGTCCGAACACTGGAAAATCCTTGCAAAAGCAAGGGCAATAGAAAACCAGATCCCTCACATCGCCTGCAACCGGACAGGTTTTGCCCCCGACTGCAGCTACTTTGGAAACTCGATGATCATTGATGCCTGGGGCGAAGTAAAAGCTGATGCAGGCAGCAAAGAGTGCGTAATAGTTCACGACCTTGACCTGTCCAGAAAAGATGAGGTCAGAAAAGCAATTCCTGTTTTTGAAGATAGAAGAGTGGAGCTTTATTCTGAAAATAAAAAGATTATTTAATTTATTGGTTTGCTAGTTTTCACTTCCTCCTTGTAAACTATCGTTCAGATAATATTATGTCCAATCAGATGTTGACTCTACTATATTTAATAAGAGTTTGTCTTTATATATTTCATTCCCACACTTCAAAAAACAACATACTTATCAGTTCAAAAATATGTATATATCAGGAATGATATAACGGATTTGTATGAAGTATTCTATTTTTTTGTCTAAGAAGACAAATTAAGGGCATTTTATTACTTTAAGGGCATATCATTACTTTTTCCTGTCAAACCTATGTTGAAGTGAAAAATAAAAACGATGCCGTGAAATTTAAAATTTGGAGGAATAGATGATCCATAACTACAGATACAAACCTAAGGTCTTTTTTACTGCAACCTTTGTCGCAACTTATGTTCTCTGCTTTGCAGGGGCATATCTGAGTTTTCAGGATGAAAATAATGGACTTTATATGTTATTTGTATTGCCTGGACTGATGGCTCCTTTTTTAATCTCACTTTTTATGACTTTTACGTCAAAAAATTCGGATTTAAAAAGGGATTTTATTAACAGACTTATCAACCTCAGGCTAATAAGGCCAAAAATGCTTCCTGTACTTTTCTTAATAATGCCTCTAACTGTTCTCGTATCCATATTTATTTCGCTTCTGTTTGGAGGATCAGTTTCGCAGTTTCAACTTGCTGATGGTTTCTCTTTTTCTTCAGGATTTGTACCTGTGTTGATTTTTCTTTTGCTTGCCGCATCTTTTGAAGAGCTTGGATGGAGAGGATATGCATTTGACAGTCTTCAGGGCCAGTACACATCCTACTTCATGGCATCAATAATTTTCAGTATACTATGGTCGCTCTGGCACTTTCCTCTGATGTTTGTCAACAACTTCTATCAGTACGAAATTTTTCATGAAAATATATGGTATGGTGTGAATTTTTTTGTCAGCATTATCCCTATGGGAGTGCTTATTAGCTGGATCTGCATAAAAAATGGGAAAAGTATTCCTGCGGCAATTCTCTTTCACTTTATCATGAACATCTCCCAGGAAGCACTAAATATGTCTCAGACGACTAAGTGCATTGAGACTCTGGTTCTTATTGTAGTTGCCGCTATTATTATTGTCTCAGATAAAGAGATGTTTTTTTCAAAAACAAATCTTGCTCCAGCGGCTTCACTGAGTGATAGACGTATTCAAATGAATTAAGAATAAACACAAAAAATTCTCGACAATCAAGGAAGACATTTTTCTAATGTCCGAATTTTCATGCGATTTTCGGGGATCTGTAAACTTAATTATCCGGCCAGATGACGGTTTGTCCATTCATTTATTTACTTTAGAAACCTCAAAAGATGAAGAATCTTTTAAGGGTTATTAAGTCTTATTTACTCAATTAAATATATTTTCAGTCTTTTTACAATTAATTTACACTTATTTAATGATTTATTTGCCATTTAGAGGGATCAAATGCTTCAATTAATTAATTAAATTTTGTTTTTAACCCCGTTTTTAGTATTGAATTTCATGTGTATGAAAATGTTATCATATGCCTTAATCACAAATAAACATAAATTGTGAAAAAATAAAAATTTTATCTCAATTATTTATTGTTTTTAATAACTATTATATGTTATTTATATAAAAATTATTTAGAATATTCCTTTGTTGGAAGAAGTCTAAATATATATCTATTATCCAAAATAAGCATTTTATATTCTTAGTTTTAACACTTATTTGGAAGGGCCATAAATTGTTTACAACTTTGACCTGTTCAGAAAAGATGAGGTCAGAAAAGCAATTCCTGTTTTTGAAGATAGAAGAGCCGAGCTTTATTGATCCCTGCAAATTTTATATTTTTCTTCTGTTTTCTTTACTCATCTGCAACTTTTTGCAGCTTTTTGTGAGCAGTGTCATTTGAAATGGCTTTCCGTGGCCTGGATAAACAGTATTTATTTCCAGTTTTCCCAATTTTTCTATACTGGCATTAAAGTCCATGGGATCATCGATAATAGAGCCGGCAGCCGGTTTATCTGTATTTTCAAGAAGGTCTCCGCAAAAAAAGTCCCCTTCAGTGGTCAATATTCCTATTGAACCCTTCGAATGTCCCGGTATATGAAGAACGACAGCATTGAATCCATATTTAGAAAGGTCATCTCCTTCGTCTATACTTATATCAGGCTTAAATCTGTCCGGCCTAAGTCCGAGAATTCCTAACAAAGCATTGACCGCTGTCCTGGTGAAGACATTAGTCTTTTTCCTGTTCCAGAACATATCTCCATTTTCGACCATTCTGGAGTCATCACTCTGCATTGCTATTTTTGAACCGAACTTTTTACCGATATAAGCCGAATTTCCCGTGTGGTCAAAGTCTCCATGGGTTAAAATGATAAGCTCCAGGTTTCCAGACGTGCAGCCAGCTCTTTCAAGCTCTTTTTCAAGCTCTTTACGTTTGTTTGCCCACCCAGTATCAATCAGAATAAAACCTGTGTCTGTTTTTATAAGGTAGCAGTTCACATTACCTAAATAATTTTTTAACACAATAGTTTTAATTTCCAAAGTCATTTCTCAGCCCCCAAAATTCTCAAATTATCTTTATCCAGCATCCCCCTAATAAGCTGCAAATGAATTCCTGCCCCACTGGTTAATAAGCGTTCTTTTTTATCTTTTGGCAGGAGATAACATCTCAAAGGAGATAACGTCTCAAGCTACATGGTTCTGGGATCAGACTTTCCGTGCGCGGTCAATACTTCGTTTTTATCTTCTGTATGCTGCGGGTTCAAGCGGAGCACGGCGCGTGGACAGAAAAACTTGAGATGCAATTTGCGGTCATTTGGGAATAATACCCACAAAGAATAATACCCACAAATTAACCAGGGAGCATCAACAAAAGAAAAAAGTAAGAAATTCCGGGCTTCTTCACTCTGCCCGGAAACAAATTTTTAGTCAAAAAGAAACTTTTTACTCTTCCTTCTTTTCCTCAATATAAATTGCAGGCCTCAGGGGTTCTGCAAACCTGGACTTCTTCTGCGGGTCATACTCAGGAGAATCTGCACTCTGGATCTCAACCGGGCAGCCGATTTCTTTTTCCAGGAAAGAAGCTGATTCTTTCAGAAGGTCCTTTTCGTCAAGACCGAGGTAAGCAAAGGTCTCATAGCGCTCGGTACCTCCGCTCTTGAATTCGGGCACTATTTTCTGGACGAACTTCGGGATCTCCTTGCCAAAGCGCTTCAGGTCAGGGTTTGCCATCAGGGTTTTGATCAGAGTGCCGACCTCAAGCGGAGCTTTGACCTGAAGTTCGCAGGCGCATTTTATGGCTTCGGCTTTCCAGGCAGGAGCTGTGTAGAGGTAGACCTTCTGCGGGTTCATCTTTGTGACCCTTATGATCTCTTCGATATCGTTCAGTGTGCTCTTCACAGCCTCTTCAACAAGTTCTGCGCCCTCGTCTATAAGGTCTTCGTTATAGAGAGGGTACTGGGCAAGGGAAACCGGGTCTTCGTGCCCCATGGCTTCCCATATCTCTTCACAGAGGTGAGGGGTAAATGGTGCCATGAGCCTGACCCAGTTGTCCAGCACATAGTAAAGCAGATGTTCTCCGCCTCTCCTCTGGTACCATCTGACATCGTTTATAAGCAGGAAGAAAGAGTTCTGTATAGCTTCCCTGGTCTGGATTGAATAAAGGGCAATGTTTGTTTCCCTTATGTAGTTCTGCATCCTTGAGAGCATCCAGTGGTCGATCTGCTTCAGCTCCGCGCTGAGGTCTGCCCTTTTTCCGCTCTCAATGACATCCTTTGCAAAGGCATAGAACCTGTCCACCTGCCTGCGGGCAGAATCTATCCCTGCCTTCTGCCAGTCTGCATCCTGAGTCTGTTCGGCTGTCGAGAGGATATACATCCTTGTTATGTCTGCCCCGTAAGAACTGACCGCGCTTTCCAGGGTAAGGATAGGTCCTTTGGACTTGCTCATCTTCTGACCCTCAAGGGAAACAAAGCCGTTTACTGCAAGAGTTTTTGGCCATTTATCCTCTTCAAACAGGGCTACGTGATGGAAAAGGAAGAAGAGCAGGTGGTTTGGGACAAGGTCTTTTCCTGAAGAGCGCAGGTCAACCGGATACCAGTAATTGAAATGGCTGTGGATTTCTTCCACAAGTTCCTGTTTGAGCCCTGTCTCTGCAGAAACTGCCGCAGAATCACCTTTTCCGAGAAGTACATAATCGAAGAAGGAAAGGGTAAGATGTTCAAGGGCAAGCTCGCCTCTCTCGATAAACCTGGCAATAATATAATAACTCATGTAAATTGTCGAGTCCCCAAGAGACTCAATCAGCCATTCCTTATCAAAGGGCAGGTGGGTCCCGAGCCCTTTTCTGCGGGCACATGCTTTATCTTTGAGCCAGTCAACCTTGTTCTCGAACTCGACCCTGTACTCTTCGGGAATGATCCGCATCTGGCTGAGGCATTTGTAAACTTTCGCTTTCCAGTCCGGGTTTGAATAGTTCAGGAACCACTGACCTTTTACCATGTTCACGACACATGGAGTCCCGCAGCGGCAGACCACAGGTTCGCTGAATTCGTAGAAGGTCTCGCCTGTGTTTGAGGCGATGAAATCCCTGGTAAG
>DUGS01000210.1:2530-8527 GCA_013331265.1 Methanosarcina sp. | reverse complement strand
GCTTGCAGGCATCCTGGTAGTCTTTAACTCTCTTTTCGATGCCCTTGATGGGGTAATTGCACGTAAATCCAATAGAGCAACACCGAGAGGTGATTTTCTCGACCACGTAATTGACCGCTATTCGGATATTTTTATCATCTGCAGCATCTTTTTTGCAGGTTATGTATCCTGGCAGATAGGAGTTGTGGCAATCGTGGGTGTGCTACTTACCAGTTACCTTGGGACTCAGGCTCAGGCACTCAACCTTGGAAGATACTACGGAGGGATCATGGGCAGGGCTGACCGTCTTGTAGTGATAATCATTGCCGCTTTCTCCGGCTCGATTCACCCGGCTTCAATCATGGGTTTTACTATTCTGGGTTGGGCTGTTATCCTGATTGCTGTAACCAGCCACATTACGGCAATTCAGAGAATATTCTATATCTGGAAAAGGCTGGACTGATTCCTTTTAGTGTTTTTGATTCGAATTCAAGCGGTTCTCCGGGTTCAGCCGTCTAAATCCCTTTTGATTTTTTGATGATAAAACAGGCTTTATGAAGCGGATAGGTTAATGTAAGACAAAACCCAATACCTGAACTATGCCGTCTCAAAGAAAAAAGTATGAGTATCTGGAACATACAGCAGATATAAAGTTCCAGGCTTATGGAGATACCCTGGAAGAGGTATTTGAAAACGCAGCTCTTGCCATGTTTAATGTTATAATTGATACGGAGAAAGTCTCAGGGGAGACGGAAAGAGAAGTTATCCTTACATCACCTGATCTGGAATCTTTGCTTGTAGACTGGCTTTCTGAGCTTTTATATCTGTTTGAGGTGGATGAGATTGTTTTCTGGAAGTTCCGGGTTAAAGAAATCAAGGAAGAAAAAGGGGAATACTCGATAAAAGCTCTGGCATCAGGTGAAAATTACTACCCCGAAAGCCACCCCTTTGAAACCGAAATTAAGGCTGTTACATATAACCAGCTTGAACTCGAAAAAAATACCGGGGGCTGGAAAGCTCAGGTTGTTGTTGATATTTAAGAATCAGGATTTTTGAGGGTTCTGGAAAATTCGGTTCTGGAGAATTCTATACATCGCTTTTATGTATAGCTGTTATGTGACTGTAGTGTGTTGTCTTTTATGCAGTCTCAAACAGCATTTTATTATGTTCCCACAGTAATTTGTAGATTCTCAAGGAAACATAAGGTAAATGAGTAATCCCAGAATTATATTGATATCTGGATTATAATCTCAAAATTATATTCACATTATAAAAGGATCAGGGAGCATCAATTATGGTAGAGAGTGAAGATACCTTTACTGAGGAATCGGGTACGGAAAGTGTGCATAGGGACGTAAAAAGCATGGTCAGGAAGCTTTCCGATAATGATTGGGAAATCCCTAAAGGGCACATCCCCAATATGAGGGTTCCAGGACGCCTGTTTGTATCGGAAAATCTGCTTGAAAGCATTGAACCTGAGACTATCGATCAGATCGCAAATGTGGCAACTCTTCCTGGCATTCAGAAATATTCCATGGCAATGCCTGATGCCCACCTGGGGTATGGATTTGCTATAGGGGGAGTTGCAGCTTTTGATGCAGAAGAAGGAATTATCAGCCCCGGAGGAGTGGGCTTTGATATCAACTGTGGGGTGCGGCTTATCCGCACAAACCTTCAAAAAGAAGAAGTAGTCCCTTATATTAAGAGGCTGACTGACGAGTTGTTTAACAATGTGCCTGCAGGAGTTGGTGCAAAAAGCAGGTTCAGAGCCTCTGACAAAGAACTGGACAGTGCATTTCTTGAGGGCGCAAAATGGGCGGTGGAAGCCGGATACGGGGTGGAATCGGATGTGGAACACTGTGAGGGAAACGGCTACCTTGAAGGAGCAGATACTTTTCATGTAAGCACAAAGGCAAGGAACCGTGGGAAGCCTCAGTTGGGGACTCTTGGGAGCGGAAACCACTTCCTTGAAGTCCAATATGTGGATAAGATTTATGACCAGGAAGTGGCTTCAGCCTTCGGGCTTGAAGAAGGCCAGGTTACGGTAATGGTCCACTGTGGGTCAAGGGGAGCAGGGCACCAGATCTGTACGGACCACCTGAAAGAGCTCTCTCAGGCTGTAAAGAAATACGGGATCGAGATCCCTGACAAGCAGCTTGCCTGTGCTCCGGCTCAGTCGAAGGAAGCCCAGAACTATTTCAAAGCCATGCTCTGTGCTGCAAACTATGCATGGGCAAACAGGCAGATGATAACTCACTGGACACGCGAGTCTTTTGAAAGGGTCTTTGGCAGAGATGCTGACGACATGGGAATGAGCCTCCTTTATGATGTTGCCCACAACGTGGCAAAACTGGAAGAACACATCATTGACGGCAGGAAAAAAGAAGTTTACGTGCACAGAAAAGGGGCAACAAGGGCATTTCCTGCTGGGCACCCGGAAGTTCCTTTCGCATACAGAGATGTAGGACAGCCTGTTTTAATTCCCGGCAGTATGGGAACCCCTTCATTCATACTCTGCGGTGCAAAAGGATCTATGGACGTTTCTTTCGGAAGTGCTTGCCATGGGGCCGGGAGAATTATGAGCAGGGCTCATGCAAAGAAGGAGTTCCACGGGCAGAGCATAAAAGAGAACCTTGAAGCTCATGGAATTACTGTAAGGGCAACTCATCCTTCCGTTATCGCTGAAGAAGCCCCCGGAGTGTACAAGCCCAGCAGTGAGGTGGTAAATGTTGTGCATGAACTTGGTATTGCCCGTAAGGTTGCAAGAGTTATCCCGCTTGGGGTTGCAAAAGGTTAAACAGACGGAAATTTAACCTTCTTTTCCTTTATTTTTTCTCAACATTTTTGAGAGACCCCGGTTTTCAGGAAGCTTTATTCTTTCGATATAAAATTTGGTTCTGTGAATTCTTTCTCTCTATATAATCCAGAGTCAGGTTCATGTTCCTCGTAGAACTTGAACACGATCATACTCGAATACGAAGAGGTTGCAAAAGGTGTGCCGTTTTCCCTGAATATGTTTGAAAAGTATTCGGCAAGGTTCTGGATAACCTTTTCATTTTTGAAATCATGAAAGATAGTTACTGATTCTTTTCCTGGTTCAAAACAGATTTCGATATTCTTTACCAGCTGGGTTGCCAGGTACATCTTCCTGAAATATACCAGTAAATCGGGAAGAGGCATCTCATTTACTGACTGTTTGCATAGGCGTTCCAGGATTTTTGTCGGGTTTGGGACCTCTCCAGCTGCAAAAGTTTCGAACTGATTCCTGTGCAGGGTCACAAGATTGTACCTTTCAACGTTGTATGTATACATTAGCTGCGTCCAGAATTCTGTATTGTCGTCAAGTTCTCTGCATACTATGTCAAGATAACCAAAGTGCTTTCTAATCCCTGGCATGGTTTCATTAAGAGAGACTGAAAGGTTCTTTTTGAATGAAATCTGGGTTGAATTTGCTCTTCTAAAAATATGCTCTACGTCCAGTTGTTTCCATCTTGCCAGAAAATGGGCTATAAGCTGAGCAAAAAATTCTCTGCTGTTTACCGTGGCATTGGAGAGGAGTATAAGGACAGATTCAGGGTCCTCTATGTCTTCACATTTGATTGAAATTCGGATTGTCCACTGATTCATTCTGGAAATCCTATTCAGATAGTCCTCAAGCTCTTTCATATTGCAGATCTCAAAAGGATTGACGAGCTCATTGACCAGTTCTTCATCGGTGAGCCTTCCTTTTGTATACCTGAAAAGCCATTCGAGCATTGTTTTATTTATAATTAAATTTTCCCCGCTTTTAATCGTGTCACTTAGCTCTTCTTTTGCGGGTGTTTCTTTTAAAAATCTAATTGCCTCATCAATACTTCTATGATGCGTAAGTGCTGTATCTGCAATTTCAATTGTGTCCCTGACTGCAGCACTAAGATTCCCATCGTTGGCGTCCAGAAAAGGCTGCAGTTTTTTAAGGTACTTATCATCAAGGGATATGTTTTTTCTGATCAGCATATTTTCACCCACGATTTCTGGTTTTATGACCTTTTATGCCCCGATCCATGGCCTGTACCCCTGACATTGATAGTTTTGATATCTTCCGTCTCAAACTTAAAAAAGTTATTTAACCAGAGAGTATATAGTTTGGGCTCTGAAAATCTTCCTCAGTCGTGTATATCTTGGTAAGTGCTACCAAATATTAAATCTTTCTGTTTAATGCCATTTTTTGAGAATTTTTATCAATTTATATCATTCTTCAGACAGAACAATTAATTTACGGTTTCATATAATAGTTCATGTTTTAAATTCTTATTAATTTCCTATTATCTGCGATTTTTTTCATTACTCTATTACCTGCATCATGTCATACTTTCCTTCTATGTACTGAAGTGAGAAAGTGGCAATTTCTCTAAAACAGATAATATCGGTTCACAATTCTTTATTTATATATGTAAGACTGTGTACAACATGTAATTAAATAAATTACATAAGTTGATGGGGCCAAATACCCGTAGGATCAGATTAATGATACCTGCTCACAGTTTGTCTATCTGTGTTGTCCTTAGTATCCGTAAGGTGTGATTAACCCTCGACAAACAGTGAGTCTGGAAACCGGATGTGAAACCGGATATGTATAACTCCTGAACGAGTGGGGGTTCTGTAAAATACTCGTTCAGGTCCTTACATCCCTTCTGATCCAGGGTAATAGTTGTTCCCCATAGAGCGAGTTGGGAGTGGATTCCTCGTACCTGGCAGGCTCGTTAATACTTCCTCGTCCGCCAGGTACTTTCCTTTTTATAAACAATCTTAAAAAATCTTTTTATGCAATTAATATTTATCTACACTTTTTCTGCAAAATATTTTAATTTGTTCCCATATCAATTCTCAATAATTTCAAGGGCAATTCTAAGAATAAACTAATGGAAACCGCACAGGTTCACAGTTATATTAGCTGATTTTAGAACCGGATTAAAAACAATTAAAGTAAATCATAAATCAATGTACAAAAAAAGAAAAAAACAAAGAGAAATTTCTCTTTGCTTTTGAATTTTCCAGTCTTAATACTTTTTGAACTTATGTCAGTTTGGTAACAGGGTGGTTTGCCAGGTCTGCAATCTCGACGCCAAGTTCCTTTGCAGTTTCACCGAGCATGATATCGACCATTGCGACAGCCGGGAAAATCTGGTTGACGTTCTCGATAGGACCGTAAAGCAGGTAGTCAGAACCTGCAATCTGGGCTACCAGGTTGGTACCAATGTCTGCAGGCATGTAGATTGCCTTGGGGTCAGGCTGAGTCTTCTTGAATTTGCGGAGCCAGTCCCATGCAGAAGCCATGTTGTGGTATCCACCACCGATTGGCAGCCCGAATTTTCCTTTGAGTGTGGGTATCGAACGGATTGTTGCGCCTGAGCCTGCACCGAGAGGCATGGCTGCAACGTCGATAATGGGGTGCTTTATTCCACATTCCTTGGCGACCTGGAGCATACCTTTGGTCTGTCCGGAACCCCCGACTTCAAGGATATCTATTTTTCCTTTTACGGTCGGGTCAGTTGCGTTGAAGGCAAGAACAATTGCAGCTGATACTTCGCTTTCTGTGAGAACATCGATTTCTTCCTGTTCAATACTTGCGTTGATCGAGTTGTGGATTGCCCTGTCTGCAACACCTATTTCGGTACAGTGCTTGGCTGCTGCTGCACGCACGTTTCCGGCTGAGGAGTCGATCAGGAAAGGTGTCCTATCATCGATCTCAATGAACCAGTCAATGTATCTATTAATTGCCTCAGGGGTTTCTCCTACAATCTGGTTTACATAGGGGAGCCCTGTGGCATCACTCAGTGAGACCTGAGTGTTCCAGAGGGTTTCTGCAGCTGCCCTGTCGAAGATACCCTTGTCCTCATCAGTTACAATCTTGTGCCTTGCATAGAACATGGTACTTACTAATACGGTTGGATGTTCACCCGGCTGTCCGCCGAACTTAACTCCACCGATTTCGAAAACTTCCTGCTTCTTGTCAAACTTGAACATTTTGATCCCTCA
>DUGS01000210.1:0-2403 GCA_013331265.1 Methanosarcina sp. | reverse complement strand
GCCGAACTTAACTCCACCGATTTCGAAAACTTCCTGCTTCTTGTCAAACTTGAACATTTTGATCCCTCACTTACATCATGAACATTGAAGATACCGAGACATAGATCAGGAAGAGCAGCAGACCAATAACTCCGCCGTACAGAATTCCGATATCTCTTCCTACCTTCTTTCCGATTCTCTGTGCAATTTCACTGTTGACAAACTCTATCTTTTCATCGATCTTATCGAGCCTTTTCATTACTTCGTTAAACTCGCCTGGCTCTACAAACGCTGCTGGTGCTTTTCCATCCATATTTTTCACCTCTCACCAGACTAGTAACGGGAGTACAACGACCATCAGCAGTGAAAAGAGGAAACCTGCTGCAAAGCCTATTACTCCGGTGGCTGCTACTCCGGAGTCAAGCTTCTGGTTTCTCGCGATCAACTGTGATCTATATCGAATGCTCTCAACAGTTGCATCAATTGCGCCCATCTGAGGGGCGAGCACCATTGGGACGCCTTTTTCGTATTCTTCTGCCATTCTTATTACCTCCCTAGCAGTAACATTCCAAGCAAGGATATGGTTATTGTCAACCCAATCATGGCGCCTTCAATCTTTCCTGCGTGAACTCCTGAGTGGAATTTGTTCAAGTTTCCGATATCCATCATGCGGGCTTCAATTGCTTTCAACCTGCTGCGGATAACTGCAATTTCACCGGAAACCGGTCTTACAACACCGCCTTCCTCTTCTTCTCCGCCTTCTTCACTGATTTCCACAATAAGCGGTTCTGCATCAAAGGCACCGGGGTCTTTTGAAGCGAGCTCTCTTACCTTGGAAGTGATGGCACCCATATCTTCAGTATCGAGCAGATTGACGACCTGAACCTGTTCCTGGAAACGGGCAATTGCGGCTGGATTCAGGTTTTCCACATATGGAATTGCACCCAGTGCCCCTGCAATCCTGTTGTCTTTTACACCGTTTGCATGGAGGCTCATCATTGACTGCCCTGTAATGTGCCCCTTAACCTCAGAGCCGGTAACAAGCAGGTATCTGATGTTAGGGTTTGAGATTATGTGGGCAACGACCTTTTCAATACCAAGGTTTTCGGTTTTACAGGACCCGGTACAGGCTGCGCCTGCGTCAAGGATCGGCTTCCCCGAAAGGTGTGACCCGCAGGTAATTACCAGTACACAGTTCTTGACATCGCCTACTTCATATTCTCCTTTCAGGATAGGCCATCCTGGGGCTGGTTCTCTCTTATTTGCCATTTTACACCACCCCTCCCATCAGTCTTGATATGTATATGATGAGGGCCAGCAGTCCACTGAATGCAAGACCTACAACAACTCCATAGAAGGAGTTTGAGTAAATTCCTGCCATATAAGAGGTGTTCTCACGGCCTGGCCATGAATTAAGGAGCTGTTTGCTGGGTGAAAGGGAATTCACCAGATCATCTGCAACTGCATCCAGTTTGTCCACCCTTTCAAAGACGGGTTCCATGGAATATTGAATCGAGTCTTTCCGTTCTTGTGTGACGGTTCCCGTTTCCGTGTCCATTACCAAATTTATCTCGGGAGCTATGCGAACAATGCTCATTGCAATTCCTCCGCACTTGGAAGCAGACCGGTTCCAACCACTGCATATGCATCTCTCTTGGTAAGTGCATAGTACTTGTTGAAAGCAACATACCAGATGACAATTCCTATGAGCATGTTTATGCCAGCTGTCATCAGCCCTTCATGGAGTGACGATGCAAATCCTGTAATTATTAGTGCGATTGCTCCCTTTTCAACAGCAAGAATCAGAGTTCTGTCTTGTTTCTCATCAGGGCCCAGGCAAGCGTTGAAGGGGTGAAGGATTCCCATACCGCCTATAATAAAGATCAGTGCAATGTATCCGTTTGCAATCACATTTTCTATGACTGCAGCATAATCAAAGGATCCGGCAATGACGACACTCAGACCGAGAATTACAAGGGTGCCTGCACATGAAATTTCTACCATCGCCCGTTCCATTATTGGAATACCCATTCCGATTACTTTGTTTGCAAGAGCGCCAATTACGCCACCTATAATTGCTGCTACAACGACGGCAACTATAGGCCCTGCAATGGCTCCTACTGAAAGTCCGAAGAGGGCTGCTAAAATACCCATACCCAGGGCCAGCATACCAATTGATGGGACACCAGTACCAAGCCCGTAGCTTGCAACACGGCGAACTGCATCAGCACCCCAGACCGTTGCACAGATTGCTCCAATACCTCCAAAGAAGGAATATGCTGGAGGCGCAAAGTGACCGAGGTAAATCCCAACAAGACCGCCGACTATACCTAAAGCCATTATTGTTTGCGGAGGATATCCGCCTTTGGCTTCTCCTGATCCACCTGCAGACATTTTAGATACCTCCGAGCTGTGCGATTGCAA
>DUGS01000093.1:9426-9615 GCA_013331265.1 Methanosarcina sp. | reverse complement strand
TGGAGTTGCTATAAAAGCGGCTAATGGGATAATATGGCCCGGATTCGGCGTCATAGTACCTCTTTCAGAAACTACAATATAGCTTGATTTTTGCACTTTATTACTGCCTCCGGCATTAGTCGTTGTCAAAGAAACAGTATAATTTCCTGATTTATTGTATGTATATACAGGATTTTTTTCTGTTGAATC
>DUGS01000093.1:0-9106 GCA_013331265.1 Methanosarcina sp. | reverse complement strand
AAGAAACCTGAGACAGCAATATAGCCGGTTTTAGACAAGGTGTTACTGCCGTTTGCATTACTTACCATTAAGCTTACAGCGTATAGTCCTGATTCATTGTATGTGTGTACTGGATTCTTTTCTGTTGAATTACTTCCATCTCCAAAATACCATTTACATGAAGTTGGTGACCCTGTGCTCTGGTCAGTAAAATGGACTGTAAGAGGCGGTTTTCCTGAAGTAGGGGATGCAGAGAATTTGGAAACAGGAGTAGCTAAAACGCTTGAGACAGCAATATAACCGGATTTTTTCAACGAGTTACTGCCTTTTTCATTGCTTGCTGTAAATGTAACAGAATAAAGCCCTGATTTATTGTATGTATGAACAGGATTCTTTTCTGTTGAAGTATTCCCATCCCCGAAAGACCATTTCCATGCTGTTGGCGATCCTTTGCCCTGGCCTGTAAAATCAACAGTAAAAGGAGCTTTTCCTGAAGTGGAAGACGCAGAGAAACTGGTGACAGGGCCATCTAAAGCGTTTGAAACAACAATATAGCCGTTTTTTGTTAACGTATTGCTGCCGTCTGCATTACTTGCTGTTAATGTAACAGAGTATAATCCTGCTTTGCTATATGTATGTACGGGTTTCTCCCCGGTGGAATATGTACCGTCTCCAAAAGTCCACTTTCTTGAGGTTGGAGACCCTGTGCTCTCATCAGTAAAACTAACAGTAAGAGGCGCTTTTCCTGAAGTCGCAGATGCGGAATAAGCAGCAACCGGGGCTTCAAAACCGTTTGAAACAGTTATATAGCTGGATTTTGTTACTGCAGTCCTGTTCCCAGTTTCGTTTAATGTCAAAGTAACAGAATATTTTCCTGGTTTTCTATAGGTGTGTACAGGGTTTTTTTCCGTTGAATAAGTCCCATCTCCAAAAGTCCAGTTCCATGAAGCTGGTGATCCTGTGCTCTGGTCAGTAAAACTAACGCTATGCGGCGTTTTTCCTGATGTTGGGGATGCAGAAAATACTGGCTGTGGCAGAACAGTTACTGTGGCAAATTTCGAATCAGTTCCGTTAGGATTGTTTACTGTAAGCCTTACATTATAATTTCCTGCCCTGGAGTAAGTATGTGTTTGATTTTGCTGTGTTGAGTCAGACCCGTCTCCAAAGTCCCAGTTCCACCCGTCCACATTCTTCGAGAAATCCGTAAACTGGACAGAAAGAGGAGCATAACCTGATATGAGATTGCTGCTGAAGTTTGCAGCAGGAAGTACTGGCTGTGCCGGGAGAGGACTTATAAACTGGCCAAAAGCAGCAGGACTGAAACCTGTATTTACCGTAGATATAACCCTGTTTGTGGCTGTGTCAATTATAGAGACAGTTTTTCCAAGATCATCGTCATCACCGCAGTTTGCTACATATACCTTTGTTCCATCCGGTGTAACTGCAATTCCATAAGGATTTTCTCTGACTCTCACAGCAGCGATAACAGTTTTTGTTGCGGTGTCAATTACTGAGACATTGTTACTGCGTCCATTTGCCACATATATTTTTGTTCCATCCGGTGTGACTGCAACTCCCATAGGCCATTCTTCTACAGGTATTGTGGCTGTAACAGTGTTTGAACTCGTGTCAATTACAGAAATAGTGTTACTTTCACAATTCGCCACATATATTTTTGTTCCATCCCGGTTAACTGTAATTCCACATGGCCCAGGTTCAGTTTTCACACTCGCTATAACAGTGTTTGTAGCTGTGTCAATAACAGAAACAGTGTTGCTATAACGGTTCGTCACATATACATTTTTTCCATCCGGGCTGGCTGCAACCCCCATAGGCCATTTTCCTGCAGGCACCGTGGCTGTAATAGTGTTTGTAGCTGTGTCAATTACAGAAACAGCGTTGATATCACGACTCGCCACATATAGTTTTTTTCCATCCGGTGTGACTGCAATTCCACAGGGACAGTATTTGTCTCCTACATCCACAGTGGCTGTAACTTTGTTCATGACTGTGTCAATTACAGAGACAGTGCCTCGGCGGCCGTAGTTAGCATTCGTCACATATACATTTTTTCCATCCGGGCTGACTGCAACTCCCAATGGGTTAATTCCTATAGGCACCGTGGCTATAAAGGTGTTGTTTCCTGTGTTAATTACAGAAACAGTGTTGCTGTTAATGTTCGTAATAAATGCATATGAAGGTGCAGGAGATCCTTTTGGCACAACATTTACTGTAACAAGCTTTGAATCTGTGCCATTTGAATTGCTTACTGTCAGGCTAACAGTATAGATTCCTGTTGCAGAATATGTATGCGTGGGATTCTGCTTTGTTGAACTGGACCCGTCTCCAAAGTCCCAGGTCCATCCGGTTGCATTCTCTGATAGATCTGTAAACTGTACGGGTACAGAAAGGAAAACGTAATCTGATGTGATGTTGCTGCTGAAGTTCGCTGAAGGATAAACTGGTTGTACCGGGATAGAACCTATAAACTGACCTGAAGCATAAGGACTTTTTCCTACAAGCATTGTGGCTGTAACGGTGTTGGTAGCAGTGTCGATTACAGAAACAGTGTTACAGAGGCTGATTGCTACATACACTTTTTTTCCGTCCGGTGTTACTGCAACTCCCGCAGGATTTGGGCCTACGGGTATCGTGGCTGTAACTTTGTCTGTAGAAATGTCAATTACAGAGACAGCGCTGAAATATTTTCCATTACTGGCCACATATGCCTTTGTCCCCGCCGGGTTGACCGCAACTCCAGAAGGAGCTCCATCTACCTTCACCGTGGCTGTAACGGTGTTGGTAGCAGTGTCAATTATAGAGATGCTCACGCTATCGGAGTTTGCTACGTACACCTTTTTTCCATCCGGTGTGACCGCAATCTCCTTCGGACCTTTTTCCACGGATACCGTGCTTATAACGGCTTTTGTGGCAGTGTCAATTATAGAGACAGTTTTGTCCCCGTAGTTTGTTACATATACCTTTTTTCCATCCGGGTTGACTGCTACTCCCGTAGGGCTTTTTCCTGTTTTTACTGTATTTACAACGGCATTTGTAGCGGCATCAATTACAGAAATAGTGTTACTGGCAAGGTTTGCCACATATACATTTTTTCCATCCGGGCTGACTGCAATTCCTTTAGGAGAGCTTCCTGAAGGCACTCTGGCTATAACAGTATTTGTTGCCGTGTCAATTATAGATACATCGTTACTTTTAGCATTTGCCACGTATACCTTTGTTCCATTCGGGCTAATTGCAACTCCAACAGGACTGGATCCCACAGATATCGTAGTTGTAACTTTGTTTGTGGTTGTGTCGATTACAGAGATACTGTTGCTCTCTTGGTTTGTAATGTATGCAAATGGCGAGGCGCCTGCGATACTCACCAGCAATAAAAAAGCAAGTGCTGTTATCCCCAAAATTTTATTGAGGTTTTGCCCCCTAAATATTTTATCACATTTCTTTCCTTTCATTTTAGACCCCTTAATATATGGATTATTAAATTTGTAGGGAATTTTGAAAAACTTGAAATTTGACCAGTTTTATTAAGATAATATATCAGTTCATTGAAATCAGAGTTTATATCAGTTCATTGAAATCAGAGTTTTTCGGGTTAAGATGATTATCACAACCGGGTGCGACTAAAAGTGCCACTATAAAGATGACAAGATGAATATGAGTCCCCCTAACTACATAATAAGATGAATATGAGTCTACCTAACTACATAAAATAATTGTAAATTAAAAGATAATAATTTTTCTTTTATTGGCTTTGCAAAAATCCTCTAAGTTTTATCTCCCAGTTCTTAATAAACTTATTTTAGGAGAGGTAAAAAACTATGGGACAAATTGATCCATGCTTATTTCGGAGTGAACCTGAAAGCAGTCCGGTTATCCATTAAAGAGAGCATTCCCGAAGCAAAACCGGGTATCAAAAGAAACTGGATGAAATGTGAATTATTAAAAAACAGCCATCCCAAAGGAAAAGGACTGTCGGCAAGAAAAAAAATATATTTAAAATGGAGTGGATGTCGGAAAAAAGATTTTAAGCCTGCTGTTTTAGTAGATGTTTTAGTATATATAATTACTAAAAACTTGACTTAAAACTTCACTCCGTCATCAGTTAATGTGATATTGTAGTTTCCGACAAAAAAGGTATCATGTACGTCTACACCGTTTATGGTTTGCCTGGGCATATCATTTATTTCCACTTTACGGTCAGTTATATGGATTTTCTTTCCTCCTGCATAAAAAATCCCACTCACAGCTACGTATCCATCTTCTGTGATTCTAGCATTGAAAATAACGTCACTGTTTTCTCTTCTTGTTAATGTGAGGCCATTTTCTTTTTCGATTTCTCCCTGCACAACAAATTTTTCATTGATTTGAACAATATTGTTTCTGTCGATTTTTGCTATGAGTTCGGAGTCTTTATCCAGGACCTCTGTTGTCAGAATCAGATCGCCGTCGCAGTTTTCCAGAGAAAATAGGTGAGTCCTGTCTCCGGTGTTCTTATCCTGATATGACACTGTATACATCTGGTCTGCATACACGTTCGATCCAAGGATTAGCATATAATCATCGTGGGTCATGTGGTTTTCGCCTGTGAATTATTACACATATTTACTGATATGATAATGTGAACTACCCCTGAGCTAAAGACTTAATGGCTTCCTGAATCATAGATGACCTTTTGGCATCTCAAACAGGCTTTAATTCCAGTAGTCCCTACCGTACTGAGTTCTGTCCATTCGCCCGTTACGGCTTTACATGAAAACGAACCTGGTACAGTGTATTTATTCATTTCATGAGTTTTACGCTTATTCATATAAAATGCTTCTTAATCAGTTTTTATTGTGTAAACTGAAGACCAGTGAAAATGAACTGAATATAGTAAAATAATTGAATAGAAATGAAGTGTATAATCTGAATGTAACTAATAAAATGGAGTGGAAAGGTGAGAAAGAAGCAGTTGAAGCAGATTAGAGCCCTCACATTCGGAGAAGCTCTTTTTGATATTATCAAAGGTTCAGCCCATCTCGGAGGTGCTCCGCTTAACCTCGCAGCCCATCTCGCAAAACTGGGGGCAAAGCCGGCTGTGCTCACAGCAGTAGGAAAGGATAAGCTTGGCGAGGTCCTCCTTGCCAGGGCTGAAGAAATGGGAGTTGATACTTCATACATCGTTATTGATGAGCACAGGCCTACAGGAACCGTTACTGTAGAACTGAAGAATGAAGGGATCCCTGTTTTTTCAATCAATGAGGGCGTAGCATGGGATGCAATTACTCCGGATGAAAGGAAATTTGAAGCTCTTGCCAGAGAAGATTGGGACGTTTTTTGCTTCGGGACTCTTGCCCAGAGGTCTGAAGAAAACAGGAAGACTCTTAAAAGGCTGCTTTCGGAAATAAAAGCAAAACATTTCTTCTACGATGTAAACCTGAGAGCCAGGTTCTACAGGAAGGAATGGATTTCTTTTTCCCTTGAACACTGTACAATCCTCAAAATGAACGAGGAAGAAGCCGCAGCAATTTCTAGCATGCTTTTTGGCACCGTGCACACCTGCAGGACGATCTGCCGCCTGCTTACGGATAAGTACCCGAAAATATCCTTAATCTGTATTACAAAAGGACCTGAGGGAGCGGCTGTTTACCATAAAGGAGTTTATGAGGAAGTAGGGACCACTCCCATAGAAGTTGCAGATACTGTAGGAGCTGGAGATGCTTTTTCTGCAGGGTTCCTTTATACTTATCTATCAGGGTACGGAGTTTCAAAAGCCGCATCAATTGCCAGTATCCTTGGGACATATGTAGCATCAAAACCCGGTGCGGTGCCTGAATACTCAGGGGAACTTATGAAAAAATTAGAAATGGGATAATAAGTAATAAAATGTTTATACATGTGACAGGTAATACAAAGTAAAATAAAAAATACAGAGTAATCCATATACAGCATATTCCTTTCAGTATAATTTTTCAACATATCAGATCAGGAAAACAGAGGAGAATAAAGGATGAAAAGAAGCGCTGAAAAACCAGATACTCTAACAGCCGGATTATACATAACCGGCTTTGTAATGTGCGGATACTTTATTGTAGAAACCATTTTGAAATTATAGGTTTCTTTCCTTAAATGCACATGTTTTAATTGTTTTTCAGCCCTTTGTACCTGAGTGTGGAATTTTCTCTTAAGATTTCATTGAAACTCTTCTTTTCCAAACTTTTTTTTCGACCAATACAAGACCAGAATAACTCCTATTATGACCCCCATTACAATTGCCAGAATTTCAGCAAGATGGGTTGATAAGAATTCAATGTGAAAAGATTTCATCAACATTTCAATTAAATGTTCCACTCCAATGTAATCCCTCGAATCTCTGGGAAAATTCCATCCAAACAGGGGCCAGAAGAAGGTTTTAGGATCTGATATCATCTGGTCTTCAAAAATGTGCAAGAAAGTGCCCGCAGAAAGGGAAAGAACACGGATATCTTTTCTTTTTTCATATATATACAAACCTGCCAGAAAAAGAAGAAGGGAGAACAGCAGGGTATGGCCTATGATGCGTCCGTTTGCAAAAGTTGAAGCAAAGATCACTTCGCCTATTGGTTTGTCTAATAAATCAGGTAGAATAGCTCCAATCGCCAGATATCTTGGGTTTATGATATTCCGTAATTGGGGTATAAAAATCCCAAGTACAAAGAATATCCCGAGAGTAATGCCCAGATGTCCAAATAGAAGCATTAGAAATTAAACTATCCTTTTATATTAAAATATTATCGGATACTATTTAAAATATGCGCAATTGTGGCGAAATGCAGGACCTTTTTAAATACCAGTTTGTCTGGCAGCTGGCAGAAAAGGGAGAATAGGAGATTGAACTGAAGAAATAATGTTTAAAAAAGTGATTCTCAGACAATTATTGAAAAGAAATGTTTCTCAGACAATTTTAGAAGAGCGAAGGAGAATCCCCGTGCCTTCAGGCATGGGATGAATCCGTCATCTTCTCTGTATTCGTTCATTGATTACTTTTTTCTACTTTTCGACCTACACTCTATTTTCAAGTTTTGTTCTGGAAGCTACAAATGCTACAGAAGCCGCTTGACTTTGCTCTGAACTCTGAGAAACGGTGAAAGCGAGACACGAAATCTAGTCGTTATAGGGAGGTATAGTGTTGGTTGAAATACCATATGGGAATTTATTTTTGCTTATTCATTTTCAGTATCCTGCAATTAATTTCAACAGATGCTATAAACTACATGTTATAAAAATATTTAACTAGATTATATTTTGCATACATCACTCTTATATAATAATTATGTGAAAAAGAAAAACTCAATTGTTAAATATCTTGAAAGAACTTACATTAATATTTTAAAATAAGACCATGGATGTTTAAGAAACTAGGCAGATTTCAAAGTCTTTAAAGAATTTTGAAGTTTTTTCCAATATAGTGCCTTTTCTTTCTTGGTTGGAAGCCTGAATCTCTTCATATGTAAGACCTTAAAAAGTAATTCTCTGCCCTCAACCTTAATTTTTCATTCTTGTTCACTCTTGATATTTATATCGAGTTTCGGGCCGCCCTGTATTAAAAGAGGGACATTATCGGAGTTATAAGGATTATCACAGTGTGAAATGCTATGTATTATGCACATTCTACAGACAAACAAGATAAGTCTGATTGGCAACCCCTAAAAGACCATCTGGAAAATGTAGCGGATATTGCCTCTGGATTTTCCAGAGAGTTCAGTGCCGAGCAATTTGGATATGCTTCAGGGCTATTACATGATATTGGGAAATACTCCCCTGAATTTCAAAAACGTTTAGATGGCACCAATATCAGAGTCGATCATTCTACTGCGGGCGCAAAAGAGGTTAGAATAATCTATGGCCCATTTCAAAGTCGCATACTGGAATATATCATAACCGGGCATCATGGAGGCCTTCTTAATTATGGGAGTAAAGAATGCGGACTCGAAGAACGCTTATTAAGGCCTTTTTTACCGGACTATTCGGCATATAAAAGTGAAATTTTGGTTCCAGATCTGAACAAAGTCCGTCCCAGTCTTACTCCCGTCAACAATAAGATGGGGTTTGCAATTTCGTTTTATACCCGTATGCTCTTCTCATGCCTTGTTGATGCTGATTTTCTTGATACAGAACGATTTCTTTCACCTGACAAATCTTCTCTAAGAGGGCAATATGAGCCATTCAACGAGCTTTTCACAAAATTTGATATCTACATGAAAACCAAACTTTCAACAGCTGAAGTAAAATCAATCAACAGATATCGAAGAGAAATATATGAACAGTGCATAGAGAAGGCAGAATTGCCTCCACAGATGTTTTCCCTAACTGTCCCTACCGGTGGAGGAAAAACTCTCTCTTCAATGGCATTTGCTTTGAACCATTTGAAAAAACACAATTTGAACAGAATTCTCTACGTCATACCTTATACGAGCATTATAGAACAGAACGCAGATGTGTTCCGTGAGATTTTTGGAACTCAAAACGTTCTTGAACACCATAGCAATTATGACCCAAAAAATGAAAAATCTGAGAATACTGACACTACACAGGAGAAATTGAAACTCTCATCTGAAAACTGGGATATTCCTATCGTCGTTACAACCAATGTCCAGTTTTTTGAATCTCTTTTTTCCAATCGAGTTTCTCGATGTAGGAAACTACACAATCTTGCAAAGAGTGTAATAATTCTTGATGAAGCCCAGATGCTACCTACAGGCTTTTTAAAACCATGCCTTGCAGCTCTTTCTGAACTGGTAGTCAATTATGGATCAACAGTCGTAATCTGTACAGCGACTCAGCCAAATCTTAATGGGCTTCTTGATGAAAGTGTCAATCCTATCGAGATTATACGTTCACCTCATGAACTGTATGAAGTATTCAGGCGAGTTCATGTGGCGGATCTGGGGGATATATCCGATAGTGATCTTTCAGCTAGGCTAAATAAACACAAACAAGTTTTGTGTATTGTTAATATGCGTAAACATGCACAGAATCTATACGAGCAACTTTCTAAATCAGATAACTCTTATCGCCTGAATGCAAGACTTTCAGCTAGGTTAAAAGCGCATAAACAAGTTCAGTGTATTGTTAATACACGACGTAA
>DUGS01000165.1:34673-36414 GCA_013331265.1 Methanosarcina sp. | reverse complement strand
TACCTGCTGCAATAATGTCTCCGCTCAATTCAACGCTGCTGCTTGCCTGTGCTACACCTGTATGCACAACTTCCTGACTTTTCTGGGTTGTATAGAACCCTGCTCCGAGCATGACGTAGCTGAAAACTGCAGCCACGACCACAAAAGCCACCAGCACGATTGCTGCTTCAAGTCCGGTAAACCCTTTATTGTTTTTAAATAAATTGTTCAGCATTTCAGATCACCTCAGTAAACAGCATAATAAGTATTATTGGCAATGGCTGGAGGCATTGATTTCTGGACGATAAGGACTGCACCCTCTGGTGGTTTTACATCAATCCTGATCCTTTCGTTTACTTTAGGCCTTGAAGTAACATTACCAGTGGTTAAATCCATAGATATCTTATACTTCTCTCCCTTTTCAACTAGGTTCCATGCATATCCAGTAGAAATTACAGGCTCATATTTCCAGTCAGCAGAAAGTTCATCCTGTGTTACAAAATCATCATCATCTATGTAGGTGATAATTGTTTTATTCAGGTCTACTGAGGATCCTCCTGCAGTATTTGTTATGTAAAATGTAATATTATCAATATCAGCGTCTTTCGTTCCTCTTACAATTACATCTCCTGAGGGCGAAAGACTGCTGCTTGCCTGTGCCACACCTGTGTGCACGACTTCCTGACTTTTCTGGGTTGTATAGAACCCCGCTCCCAACATGACGTAGCTGAAAACTGCAGCTACGACAACGAAGGCTACAAGCACAATTGCTGCTTCAAGCCCCGTAAACCCTTTATCATTTTTCAGTAAACGATTCCACATCATAATAATTCACCTCAATATGGCGTGATTATTATTACGATAAATAGAATATCAGACATTATTATAAATGTTTCGCCTGTTGGAGAGTTAACTTTATATAAAATTTGATAGGTATTATATATGATTTGAGCAAGTTAAGAAGTGGAAAGAAAGAATTTTTGATTAAAATACAATAATACAAATGAAAGAGAATTGAATTAATCAATAATGTTTTTTACTAAAATTTAAACATAAAATCAAGGAAATTTTAGTTTACCCACAAGATAATAAGACTTAGAAAGGAGGGGTATCTTAATAATATAAATAATACTGTTGCTGCTAAAAAATTTTAAAATGTTGAAAAGAAAAACTAATTATAAAATTAATTAGCTTTATTCTATGAAAAATAGATAGGCTACTGATCACTTTTTTTAAGAGTGCCGCGACATATAGTCGACAATTTCATAATTGAAGGGAAATAAAAGGAATTTTCACACATATTCCGATATATAATAATAAGTCAACATATTAAATGGTGTTTGATATAATTATACATATCAGAAGAAAATATTACAAAAATGGGGTTTTCAATTTAGATTTTTCAAATAGAATACAAATTCTGAAATAAAAATAGAATACTTGAAGAGCATTATCAGAAGAAAAGCACCGGGTGATGTATATTACTTTTATTTTAGTAAGTGCCAGTAAAAAGCGGCAACATATTAAAAAATATAATAAATAAATTAATGCTGACATTCCCTGAGGTTAAAGACCCGGACATTACAAAAGAAAATAAAGAAGAGAGTTTACTTCATCCCGGACATGAAGAAAGTATAAATAATCAGTTAGACTTTTTGGAAAACTTTCTCCTTTATATTTATGGGAGTGAACAACTCTCTTATTTCAACCGGTAAAGTTTCGGATTTGCCAATAATAAGATAACCGTTATTTGCAAGAGAAT
>DUGS01000165.1:29449-34401 GCA_013331265.1 Methanosarcina sp. | reverse complement strand
GATATTGGAGGTTCACTGGTAAGGTCATGCTTCTTAAATCTGATTAACAGTTTATGTATATTTCTTACTTTGAAGTCTTCTCCTGATGGCTCGAAATACTTTTTTATAAGTAAAGGGTCCAGATTTTTTAATTGTTCTTTACTGTATATCCCCTGTGAGGCGCCCTCCAGGCATTTTTCATCAATGTCCGTTGCATAGATAGACACACTCCAGTCTTCCGGCAAGACCTCTTTTGAGCAGATGACAATCGAATAGGGTTCCTCCCCATAAGAACAGGCTGCACTCCAGAACCTGACGATGTTGCTTTTAGATTTATTTTTCCTTTCCATTATATCCGGTAAAATCTCTTCCCGGAAAAAAAGAAATGGTGTTTTATCCCGCATAAACTCTGTAACGTTTACTGTAAGTGCATTTATGACTTCTTTCATCTCGTGCTGGTCTCTTTCAAGAAGACCCATATACGCCGCATAGTTATCTGCACCTGCAGCCTTCATTCTCAGATCAATTCTTCTTTTGAGATAACTGTCTCTGTACCCTGTCAGAATAATACCAGATGATTTAGAAATTTTTCTTACAAGAAAATCAAAGTCGTTATCAATATTTACAACCACAGTACTTCCCCTTTAGTAGTATATTTAACAATCATACTCCCATCTACAGGATTGAAAATAACATTTCTACCCACATCCCCTCCTATATCTTTTGCCAGAATAGGGATATTTTTTCTTATAAGAGTTTCTTCAACAGATATTGCGTTTCTATCACCAATTTTGAGGATATCCAGGTTCATATGCTTAAAAACCTGGGCTCCTCCTGCAAATTTTGCGGTAATCCTGCTTTTTCTAGCTCCCATTTTGATCATATCTTCAAACATTTTTTCTATCGCTGTTTCGGCATACTTGGTCTCGCCTTTATTTGAAGCACCGGGGAGCAGCACATGTGCTATTCCGCATATACCTGTTGAAACGTCAGAAAGAATAACCCCAATACATGAACCCAATCCCATTACTTCTAAGAGGGTATTTTTTCCGATCTTATATTCCCCTATTCCGGCAGATAGTTCTCCATCCAACTGTTTAATATTCGAACCCGATTTGACGCCCATCAGCTTACTTTTCACTGAATTAATCAGGTCACATGACCGACAGGAACCCCGAGATGAGCAGGTATTAGAAAGTGAGCAACAGGCCTTAACCAGCACATCCCCACTGGTTAAAAAGATCGCTTTCCCACTTTCACCCGATACGAATAAAACACAATTGCTCATAGTTGTCCCATAATTTTAATCATATCATCAAGTAGACAGGATTCCGGAAGAAGGGCTAAATAAATCTCTATATCCGAATCAGAGCTGAGAGAAGTCTCAAACAGGATAATATGGTTGCTATTCTTGGCCATCTGTGAAACTACTGAATCAATGACAGCAGTAGGGACATCTACTGCAAAACTTGGAGGAGACGGAAGTAATACGATATTCATAAAATCAGCTGATGCGTCACAAAAAGCTGAAGATAAAATATTTCCGACCTCCATAATTGTTGACGCATACATCTCCTCATCCAGTTCATCCATATCAAATAGATCGCTTGCAATTTTTCTTGCAGACTTTTCAGGAAACATAATGTACATATATCCAGATTTATTTTCTTCGAGGTCCTGAAGTGCTATAATAACTCCTGCAACAACATCACCGATAAATTCTCTCGAGAGATTTTTTATTTCTCCGATCTTGACATTTGGAACTGAGAGATAAATGTCTTTATTAATTAGTTTAGATAGAGCCGTTGCAGCATGCCCGGTCCCGATATTTCCGAGCTCCTTCAGGACATCCAGTTCTGCTTCCCCAAGATTATTTAAATCAGTCATCAATATCACCTTTTATAAGCATTGAAACATCTATAATAGGTATTACACGTCCGTCCCCCAATATTGTAGCACCAATGAATCCTTTTGAATTTGATAAAACGTTTCCAAGTGGTTTAATTACAATTTCCTGCTGGTCAATGATCGAATCAACAATCATACCAACTTCCTCATTTTCTTTTTCGACAATAATAGCGATTTGTTTATCAAGTTTCTCACATTCAATATTGAAAATGCCTTTCAACTCGACAATAGGTATCAGTTTATCCCTGATATAGAGCAGAGGGGTTTCTTTAACGATTTTATAATCACTGCTGTCAACGCTCAAAGCTTTCACAACATTGGAAATAGGGATCGCATACGTCTCGGGGCCAACATCTACTAAAAGGGACTTTATTATAGCAACTGTAGGAGGCAGGTCAATTCTGATTCTCGTAAATTCCCCTTTCTTCGAATAAACCTTAACCTTTCCTCCAAGTTTCTCAACAGCAATTTTCACTGCATCCATGCCCACGCCCCTGCCGGAGATCTCTGTTGCTGTATCTTTTGTCGAAAAACCCGGGGTAAAAATAAGCATCCTGGTTTCTTCTTCACTGAGATTTTCTGCTTCTAATGACGACAATAGTCCTTTCTCAACAGCTTTATTTTTAATTACTTCAAGGTCTATGCCTTTGCCGTCATCTTCGATCTCAATTATTACATTGTTTTTCTCTCTTCTGGCTGAGAGTTTTATATGTCCGGTTTCACTTTTCCCGGCTTTTATCCGCTCTTCAGGATATTCTACACCGTGGTCAACGGAATTTCTCACAAGATGGACCAGAGGATCACTAATTTCATCTAAAATCGTTCTGTCTAACTCCGTATCCTGCCCTTCAATTTCAAACTCGATATTTTTGTTAAATTTTTTACTTAAGTCTCTTACCATACGCGGGAACTTGCTGAAGACTCTCTCAATTTTTACCATCCTTATTCTCATCACCTCATCTTGCAGGCTTGAAATTGATTTATCCAGAGTCCCGGTTGCTTCTCCAAGTTCAGGTAAGTTGTATTTCTGGGATATCTGAAGCAGACGTCCTTTGTTTATTACAAGCTCACCAACAAGATTCATTATATTATCCAGGTTAGAGGTTCTAACCCTGATGGTCTCCTCTCTTTTTGATTCGAGAGGCGCTTTTGCAGGTGATGCTGACTTAAAAGAGTGATTGGATTCTGTTTTCGAGTCTTCAGTCTCCGGGGCTTTCTGTAACTGTAACTCCTGAATAGGAGTATTCTCAGAATTCTCTGCCAGAGGCTGAACTTTATCTAACTGAAGCTCTTGACCAGAAACACTCTTATCTGGTATATTTCCCTCAGAAGCCTTTTCCGGGCTTTGCCCTAAAATCTGAACTTCTTCCATCTGCAGCTTTTGATCAGGAATTTCAGGACTAATCTCAGAACCCTGTTCAGAGACCGGAGTTTCCTGTGGCTTCGGACTATCTGCGGGCGAATCATTACATTTTTTCTTAAAGAGCAAGCCAGCTGATTCGGTTATTTTAAAACAGTGTATGGATTTACTTATCCTGTTTAAAATGAAGTGCATTCTTTCTATTAAACTGTAAATATAGGAGTGAAGTGACTTTTTGTTATTTATGGCTGAAACAGATGTTACTTCAGGCTGCATAACCGTGGTTGGTTGCATATCTGGAATTGATTGGGATTCTTCTGATAAAGAACTATTACATTTATTTTCTTTATTATTACATTTATTTTCTTTGTTAAAGGTATTAAGTGGTTTGATTTCAGAAATATTAAACCGATCAATTTCTGAAATTCTATCCATTGTCTCTTCAACCTTACTGCTGTCTCCTGAGAGGTACACTTTAAAATGACCATCAAAGTCATTATCCATTTCGTTTTCATCAGGTTCTGTTTTAGCCAGTTTACAGACATCTTTGAGAGATTCTATAATCAATGACGCTCTCAAACCTTTCATAACACAGTCTTTAACAAGGATTACATCCACAACAAGATTACAATCATCCAGACTGCAGGTCCCTGCATTTTCCGTTTTTTCCTGGCATTCAGAATTTGAAGAGATATTTACCTCTGACTGCTGTACAGGTGTTGTTATCGGAGATAAGACCTTATTATCTACAGGTCGAGTGCAAAGAGGCTCATGCCCTTCACTTTTCGTTTTATCGTAATATTCAAAAGCTTCTATAAGGTCATCTATTTTCACATTATCATTATCTGCGCTTTCTATTTGTTTGACAATCTCCGTGATGCGGTCGACTGTGGAAAGCAGGACATCGACAAGGTCACCGTCTATTTCTATGCTTCCATCTTTTATGCCGCAGAGGACTTCTTCCATACTATGGCATAGATGTTCAAGTGATGCATATCCGAGAAATCCAGCCATTCCCTTTATTGTATGGGTCATTCTAAAGATTTCATCAACTGCAGCAGTGTCTCCATTTTCCAGATCCACAAAAGATTGATTGAATATATCAAGACACTCATATACTTCCTGAAGGAAATCGCTTTTATAGGCTGCCATATCATTTTCCATTGCATTTCACCTCCGACATCCTCACTATTTCTTCAGGGATCTTAAAAATGGGTTTTACAACATCGATAGCTCCAGCTTCTATAGCAGCTTTTGGCATTCCAAAAATAATGCAGGTATCTTCACTGCACGCAATTGTGGAACCGCCCGCGTCCCGTATCTTTTTGAACCCGGCAGCTCCATCAAATCCCATACCTGTAAGGATAGTGGCAACTATGTTTTTTCCATATACGTCTAACATGCTTTCAGCTGTCACATCAACCGCAGGCATTACAGCATGAACCGGCTGGCCTTTTATGAGTTTTATTCTGACCACACCAAGTGACTTTCTAACGGTCATGTGATAGCCACCAGGGGCAATGTAAACAACACCTGCGACCACTTTTTCATTATTTGTAGCTTCCTTTATTTCCAGCTCTGACAGAGCATTCAGCCTTTCTGCCAGTTGTTTGCAAAAAGCACCTTCAGGCATATGCTGGACGACAAAGACCGGAGCAGGAAGATCTCCGGGAAGCCTTGGAATCACCTGTTCAAGAGTCGAAGG
>DUGS01000165.1:25931-29191 GCA_013331265.1 Methanosarcina sp. | reverse complement strand
CTCATATTAATTAATCTTAATATGTTTGGATTTGATTTGTGAATATTTCTTATTTTATCAATAAGCTCTTTCTCAGCCATATTCACATCATGGTGAGATTCGGATTTTGCAGCAAAATCTATTGCTCCAAGTTGTAAAGCCTCTAATGCTTCTTTTGAGCCCTCTATAGTCAGGGTGCTAAACATGATTATGGGAACAGGGTCCGTACTCATAATGGTTTTAACAGCTGTCAGCCCATCCATGACTGGCATGTTAACGTCCATTATGATTATGTCAGGGTGTAATGTTTTTGACTTATCTACAGCTTCTTTTCCATTACACGCGTCTCCGACTATCTTTATATCAGGGCTACTGGCAAGCATGCTTCTTATTGCCATCCGCATGAAGGCAGAATCGTCAACAATAAGAGTACGAATCATGCTATCCCCACATTCATTCACCGACTACTTTCTTAATCTCTTCAATGACTTTAGGAGCCTGGAAAGGTTTTATGATGTAGCCTCTTGCTCCCAGTTTTATTGCTGTTTTTACTATATTCTCCTGCCCAATGGCAGTGCACATCACAACTTTTGCATCTTTATCTACAGTAGTCTTTATCTGTTTCAACGCTTCAATCCCTGTCATTTCAGGCATGACAATATCCATTGTAACAACGTCTGGCTTGAGCGTCCTGTACATTTCCACAGCCTGCTTACCGTTTTCGGCCTCCCCTGCAATATCGAACCCTGCACCGAAAAGAATGTTTTTCAAAAGCTTTCTCATAAAAGCTGTATCATCAACAATCAGTACTTTTGCCATATGTATCCCCCAAAAAATCATCTTTTAGATAATTTATCAACCATACTTACACCACGAGGAGTCAATTCAATTTCTTTTCTAATTTTTACGACTTTAGCTAAACCAGAATCGACAAGCCGGTCGTAATAATTATTTAATTCGTCCGTTGATACTCCAACTATGTTTTCAATAGATGCAAAATCCAGCCCTGAATATACCAGAGTAAGAATTTGCATTTCATTCTCTGACAGATTAATTGCCGGTTTATGCTTTTCGAAGAGCCGCTGAAGGTAGCCTTCAAGCATTTCCAGCGTACTTTCCGGGCAAAGAACCAGGCTTGTTACCACGTTACTATTTTCAACATGAGAAAGGACAAGAACCTTCCTTTGTTTCCCGCCCACGTCCCTAAGATCGGTTTTGACAGATCCGAGATTCTCTATTGGGATTCTTTTCTGATTTTTGGCAGACAAAATCCAGAAACCTTCATCTGTTACACTGAAATACCCTTTTTCCCATCGTGCATCTGAGGAAACAACACCCCCAATGGTAGCGGACGACAGGAAAAACACTGCAAACTTATCTGCTTTGAGATTAAATGCAATGAATTTGAAGACCTGATGATGGAGATTTTTAGGGAGCTGAAGTACAATTTTGCCTTCTTTTTTTATCTGGATGCAATTAACACCCTCAATATTAACATCTTCCAGATCTTCTATTTCCCTGAGGAGGATGTTCCTCTTTCCAATAACTAGACTGCTGTTGGTGATTACAAGTTCTACATCCACCCATCTGCCATCATAAATTCTAACAGGAGCTCTAAGGTGGACTTTTTCTGTCATCCCCTTATCTCCTTCAGCTCTTCCTCGCTGAATAACTCTTTAAGATCCATTAATGTGAGAAGCCCATCCTCAAGTTTTCCCACTCCCTTTAAGAACTTAGAGTCATCTCTCAAAGCTAAAAATTTGGGTATTTCTTCGATATTCTCAGAAGACAGGTACTTGACTTCACTTACACTGTCGACCATCATCCCTATAGTAGCATTATTGTATTCGATAACAATAATCCTGGTATTTTCATCGTTCTTTTTTGGTTCTTTACCCAGTCTTTTTCTGAGATTGATAATTGTTGCTATCTGGCCCCTAAGGTTCAGGACCCCTTCTATAAAGCCAGGCACATTTGGAATTCTGGTGATTTGAGTTGGCAGGATAATCTCCTTTACCTGAGAGATCTCAACTCCATACTGCTCTTCTCCAAGACTGAAAACAATCACCTGAATTGTATTATCAACATCTACAATTTGGTTATGATAACTCATTTATATCACCTGAAAGGGGCTTGTAAAACTGCATAATCCAGGTTATATCACCCAATTAGCCCCCGAATAAACAACCCCTGGTTCTGCATTCAGTGTGCTTTTACACTTTTCTTTCTGTCTAAAATCTGCGGTTTTCCAGAAGAGATCTGATTGTTTTTCTGTTCCCCTGAAAATTTGAAGTTGTCTAAGAGAATATCGACTGTTTTCTGGGCAAGATCGCTGACATTCTGCACAGCACTACTTACCTGCTGCATAGCAGCTGTCTGTTCCTGGATTGCAGCAGAGGTTTCTTCACTGCTTGCTGCATTTTCTTCAGCTGTAGACGCGGTTTCACTGATGCTTTTCTCAATATTTTCAATTTTTTCCAGGCCTTCATTAGAAAGCTTATCCAGTTCAGCAAGCATGGAGTTTATAGTCGCAACTGCATCGGCAATTTCATGGCTCTTATTCAAAGCCTCTTTAATGTTCGTACTTCCGGTTTTAGCCTGAGTATCTGCTACATTAATGGCTTCTGTCACTTTTTTAGTTTCTTTCTGGACGTTTGTGACAATTTCATTTATATCATCAGTGCTATTTCTTGAATCGGCAGCAAGTTTTCTGACCTCATCGGCAACAACGGCAAATCCTCTACCGTATTCACCAGCTCGTGCAGCTTCAATGGCAGCATTTAATGCAAGGAGATTGGTCTGGTCAGCAATTGATTTGATTTTCCCTGTGACAGCCCCGATATTATTGACAGCATCGTCCAGTGATTGAATAATGTTCCCAAGATTGGAGATTTCTACAACAAACTGCTCCACAACTTCCAGAGCCATATTGTTAAGTTCCTGAGCTTCATCACTTGTTTTACCTGCCTGAGAAGCATAGCTTGCGGACTTAGCGGAAGAATCACTGAGTTTTCGGAAGATTTCCTGAGAAGCTTTTATGTCAGAAGCTGCCGTACCTGCATGCCTGGAGAGATTCTCTGATCCGGTTGCGATCTGCTCTGATGCAGTTGAGATTTGCTGCATGCCAGTATTCATCTGGTTGACAGCTTCATTGGACTGCTGGGCTTCTTCCAAAGTTGTGAGCATGTCTGCAAGGATATTTTCAATAACCGACTTCATGGTAAGAACAAGCTTATTAAAATCGTCAAAGGTCTTACCAAAATCGTCATCCCGGAGTTTTT
>DUGS01000165.1:19389-25809 GCA_013331265.1 Methanosarcina sp. | reverse complement strand
CAAAATCGTCATCCCGGAGTTTTTCGAGGCGGATTTCAAGGTCCCCATCACTGATCTTCCGGATACCTTCCCCAAGATTATTCAGGCAAGTATTAGTATAATCTAAAAGGTCCTGAATCTCTTTTTCTTTATCTTTCATCTCGGTCATATCAGTGAGGACCGTGAGGCTGCCAACAATAACACCAGTTTCATCTTTTATTGGCATAGCAGAACATACCACAGATAGTGCTCTGTCCGCACCCCTGAGTTTAATGGACCCTTCAATATTATAGATACCTTCTCCAGTTTCCAGCACTTTTTCAGCAAGTGATTTAGTATTTTCAGTATCAAGTACCAGAGTACTGTTTTCCACGATATTAGAAGGTGACTTACCAACAAGCTCGTCCGTACTTCTAAGGTTACAGACATCTGCAAAATAAGCATTAGCATACTTTATCTTTCGCGACAAGCCTACAAAGTAGGCAAGCGATGGCTGAGGTATACTAGTAACAATAGCTCTTTGAGATTCTTCCCGCAGTTTTATTTGGTGAGTAATATCTAAAAATACTCCATCAATATAAGCGACATTTCCACTTTTATCGCTCACCAGATGAGCCTGTTCCTGAATAAATATTGTACTGCCATCTGCTTTTTTGATCCTATACTCAACCTGATAGGGAGCTCTGGTTTTCATAGATTTTTCTATAACCCTGTCGATTATCGGAATATCCTCTGGATAAACAATATCAGACCAGGACATTTTTTGGTCAATAAAATCCGCTTTGTGATAACCGGTCAACTCATTAACATTCTCACTTATGTAATGTATTGCCCAGGAAGACTCATTTGAAACTCTGAAAATAGTTACAGGGAGACTATCAATTAACGAGCTTTTTTCTTTTGCGTATGAATGCTCATCCTTGTTTAAGTTTTTTAATGAGTTATCTTTTTTTGAATGATTAAAATCAGAAACAGATGAAGACATATATGATCAATCCCCTAATTAGATATATAATAACTATGATTATAATTGTAAGAAGTATTTAAATGTATAGGTGAGTAATAAACTTTTTACCCGACTAAGCATTTGAATAACTATACAAATAACTTAATATTTAAGAAGAATAAAAAGCAGATATAAAAATAGAGAAGGATAAAAAGTAGATATAAAAATAGAGATTTGTCACTATTTTAATCGTCGTTTAACTTTATAAATTTTTTGAGAGTTTTGGGCTTGGGCCTTTCAGAAGTAAAAGAGCGACTGTATATTTTCAAATTTCAATAGAAGCAGCTAAATCATACATAGTGTGCAAAATTAGCAGGCTTCTTGAAGAGTTAACAAATTTATATAAATCGAGCGAAAGATTGGGTGTGTCCTGATTATCAATGTGAAACTTTATATACATCCAGGTAATCTGTTTCAGAAAAGTATTATTCAGACCTGGGTTTCTTATGACAAAAGTTAAAAAGGTACTACTGCTACTAAAAAATATGGTGTACGAAAGCACCAGCCCGCAAGAGACTCTCAAGTTTGCAAAGTACTACAGGACTAAAGGACTTGACGTTCTGGTAATTCTGTGGGGACCGATGGGAGTATTACTTGCAAAGAAAGATAAAACGAGAGGGTCACCCAAGTATGATGTCTCGATTCAGGAATGCATAGAGATGGGAGTAGAGTTCCGATGCTGTCAGCTTGCCTCAGATATGATCGGGCTTAAGAAGGAAGAATTGATCCCGGGAATTGAGTTTATTTGCTCAAAAGATGTGGCTGAGCTCTTTCTGACATACAGCGAGGAAAACCAGTTGATTATAAATTTCTGAGCTTGATAGCTTATTCAAAAATCAACTTTAAAGGATATTAAAAATTATTTTAAAATCCTTTTTAAAATAATTACTTAAAAATTAATACCCCCACAACTGTTCATAAGCATCTTTTTAAAGCTACTCATTTAACTGATTTTAAAATATTTGTTATTGTAAATTTTACAAAGATGTTTTTAATAATTGTTCTGCTCATTATTCATTAGGAGCTGAAAGCCCTCTTACTATCAAGGTATGTTTGTTAAAAACAGATAACGACTTTTATACATTCCAATGACTCCAAAGATTCAAAGATAGTCTGAAAAATCGTTTTTGAGGAATGAATTATATGTTAATATGCAGTTATTTAGGATAAAAATGGATCTTAAAACTTTGGAGCAATAATACACCAGTGGTGATTTCATGTTTTTAGAAGACTATGAACTTACTGAGGAAGAAAAGCTTCTCTTACAGAAGGTTCTCGACGGAGATATAGCCTTTCGTAAGATTGAAGAGTTTGCGGACCCGCTAACAGCCGTAAAAATCCGAAGACTTGCCATTCAGGAGTACGCAAAACTTGAATTCGAACACATACAAAACTTCTCTTTAGATGTAGAAGTCGCAACAAAGAGGAATATTGAAAACATGATAGGAGCAGTTCAGATTCCTTTAGGGGTTGCCGGGCTTCTGAAGGTAAATGGAGAATATGCCAATGCTGAATACTATATTCCTCTGGCTACAACGGAAGGAGCTCTCGTTGCCAGTGTAAACCGCGGCTGCTCAGTAATTACCAGGTCAGGTGGGGCAAATGTAAGGGTTTTTGAAGACGAAATGACCAGAGCCCCGGTATTTAAGCTCGATAGCCTTGACAGAGCCAAAAAGTTTTATGATTGGGTGAAGAGCCCTGAAACCTTCGAGCAGATGAAACAGGCTGCCGAAAAGACTACCAGGTTTGGAAAACTGCTATCTGTAAAGCCCTTTGTGACCGGGACATATGTCTATATCAGGTTTTCCTATGATACAAAAGACGCAATGGGCATGAATATGGCGACCATAGCCACAGATGCGGTAATGCACCTTATAGAAGATGAGTTTGGTGCACACCCGGTCACCCTTTCAGGAAATATGTGTACGGACAAAAAGCCTGCATCCATAAGTACTATTCTTGGAAGAGGAAAGACTGTAGTTGCCGAAGTTACTATTCCTCAGGAGATAGTCAAAGAAACACTCAAATGTACACCGGAATTGATGTATGAGGTAAACTACAGTAAAAACCTGCTAGGTTCGGCAAGAGCAGGAGCAATAGGATTCAACGCTCATGCTGCAAACGTCATCGCTGCTATTTATCTTGCCTGTGGGCAAGACGCTGCTCATGTTGTCGAAGGCAGCACAGCAATTACGAGTATGGAACTTACAAAGTATGGAGAAATTCACTGTTCTGTCACCCTGCCGGCACTTCCTGTAGGTACAGTCGGTGGAGGGACCGGACTTGGGACACAGAGGGACTGCCTGAACATCCTTGGGGTTGCAGGAGCAGGAGACTCTCCAGGCATAAACTCGCGAAAATTTGCAGAAATCATAGCCTCTGCAGTGCTTGCAGGAGAGATTTCACTTATAGGGGCACAGGCTGCCGGACACCTGGCACGCGCTCACGCACAGCTCGGCCGCGGAAAGTTCTGAAGCTGGCAATAGAAGTACAGGAAAAATTCAGTCCAGCGAATAAAAACAAAAATTAACTCTGGACTAAAAAACAAGAAACCCCTTTCCTCTTAAAGGCGACAGGGAGGGGTATTCTACTTTTCTCTTTGATTTACTACATTAGTAGTTCAGGTTAGTTCTTAAGGGATTCAGGTTAATTCTCAGGTATTCAGATTGCTTTTTTGGAACTCAGGTAGTCATTCAAGTGGTTCAGACCACATTGAAATATTAACTCTTTTTCTTTAAAAAAGATTTTTGAGATTTTATACTCTGATTAATATTAAATTCAGGTAAAATTAGAAATGCTTATCACAATGTGAACTTCTAAATAGTAATGGAGGCGGGCATGAGTAATCCTGTTGATATTCTGGCCTGTGCGGTTACTTCATTGATTTGCTTTTTCATATTATATGCTGTACTTCAGCTGGATATACTTATCCTGGGGATTGTTTTAATAGGCTGTATTCTTTTGGGGAAGTTGCTTTATTTATTTTAAAAAATTTATCGTTCATATTTCGCCCAATTTCCGTATCGGACCCCAAAAAGCAAGATTATTTAATGTTTAATATAAATACTTGATAACTAAAGGGGATAAAAGCCTGAAAAAGGCAGGGGAGAACTCATATTTAAGAAATATTTGAGGACTATCGAAAGAGATAGGGAGATTAACTAAAAAATATGGGAATTTCCTGAGAAATCAGAAAACATAAAGGAAGTTTGGGGGTTAAGTTTCTGGACTACACACTTAGAGTAGGGGGAGAAGCCGGGCAGGGATTACAAACAATAGGAGGAGCCCTTGCGAAGATATTTTCCAGAAAAGGATATCACGTATTCACACACCAGGACTATATGTCCAGGATACGAGGCGGACATAATTTTTATCAGGTCCGCTTTTCTGACCGGAAAGTGCTGGCTTCAAGAGAGACTATTGATATTCTTCTAGCTCTTGACCTGAATACGGTCGAAATCCACAAAAATAGCGTTAAAGAAGAGGGATTTATTCTCTACGATTCAGAGAGTATAAAAAAGAAATTAGAAGGCACTCAGTTCATAGATATCCCTTTCAGAAAAATAGCGCTTGATATTGGAAAGAACAGCGTCATGGCAAATACCGTAGCAACAGGTGCAGTGCTGGGGTTGCTTGACATGGGGCTTGATATCCTTAATAGTATTCTGAGAACGACTTTCAAAGAAAAAGGGGAAGAGATAATTGAGAATAATATAGGCTGCGCAGAGGCAGGGTATAATTATGCCCATTCAAACTGTCCTCGCTGCGAAGCTTTCGGAATTCCTGAGCCGGAAGCCAGAAAACTCCTGCTCATAGATGGTATTCAGGCAATAGGGATGGGAGCCCTGATGTCAGGCTGCAGATTTTATTCGGCATACCCCATGTCTCCTTCAACAGGGATTCTGAATTATCTGGCTTCCAGGGCAGAAGAATACGGGCTGGTAATCGAGCAGGCTGAGGATGAAATATCAGCAATCAATATGACAATAGGAGCTTCTTTTGCAGGCGTGAGAGCCATGACCGGCACTTCGGGAGGAGGTTTTTCCCTTATGGTAGAAGGCCTTTCTCTTGCAGGAATTACCGAAACTCCGCTGGTGGTCGCAGAAATGCAGCGCCCAGGACCAGCTACGGGTCTACCCACACGTACCGAGCAGGGAGACCTGCTTTTTGTCCTGAATGCAGGACATGGAGAATTCCCAAGGGTGATCTTTGAGCCAGGAACTCCAAAACAAGCTTTTTACCTTACCAATAAGGCTTTCGAACTTGCAGAGAAATACCAGATCCCTGTTTTTATCCAATCTGACCAGTACCTTGGAGAGTCTGAATGGACCTTTGAAAATTTTGACCTCGAACGTCTGATATACAATGACTACCGGATGAGGGAAAAAGACCTGGAAGGAGCAGAGGAGTACAAACGCTACAAGTACTCAAATACAGGGATTTCCCTGCTTGCAGTTCCAGGAGAAGCAGGAAAACATCTGGTTGTAGTAGACAGCGATGAACACGACGAAGAGGGGCACATTATAGAGGACTCTGAAACGCGCATAAAGATGGTACAGAAAAGACTGCTGAAAAAAATACATCTGATAAAAAAAGAAATTGAAGCCCCACTGCTGTACGGGGATTCCTCTCCAGAAATAGTGCTTGTAGGGCACGGCTCAACTTACGGTGTAATAAAAGAGGTGGTGGACATCCTCTCAAAGGACAGGAAGATTGCCATGATGCATTTCAGCCAGATCTATCCGTTTTCCAAAAAGGACAGGTTCGATTACATAGAGTTTCTGAAGAATACAGATCTTGTCATTTCTGTAGAGAATAATGCCACAGGGCAATTTGCAAAACTCATGAGAGCCGAAACAGGCTTTGAATTTGCCCACCAGATCTTAAAATACGACGGAAGGCCGTTTACCATTGAAAAACTGAAGGAGGAAGTAGATGCCTGCCTCTGAAGAATATAAAGGCCAGGTCCCTGCCTGGTGCCCTGGGTGCGGAAATTTCCAGATTCTCTCAGCCATCAAACAGGCACTTGCCGAACTTGGCATCGAGCCCTGGGAAGTCCTGCTGGTATCGGGAATAGGCCAGAGTGGAAAACTGCCCCATTACATGAAGTGCCACACCTTCAACGGGCTACATGGAAGGACACTCCCTGTTGCCACGGCTGCAAAGCTTGCAAACCATTCCCTGCATGTCATTGCAGTTGCCGGAGACGGAGACTGCTATGCAGAAGGTGGAAACCACTTCCTTCATGCGATCCGCAGGAACCCGAATATCAGTCTTTTCGTGCACAATAACCAGATCTACGGGCTGACCAAAGGTCAGGCATCTCCCACATCAGCCAGAGGGATGCATACAAAGGCTCAACCTTTTGGGTATCTATCACATCAGTTCAATCCACTTTCTCTGGCAATCTCTCAGGACTGCAGTTTCGTAGCCAG
>DUGS01000165.1:18797-19228 GCA_013331265.1 Methanosarcina sp. | reverse complement strand
TCAGGACTGCAGTTTCGTAGCCAGGGGTTTTGCAGGAGACCCCGAACATCTGAAAGAGCTTATGAAAGCTGCTATAACACACAAAGGATTCTCTCTGCTTGACATTCTTCAGCCCTGTGTCACATTTAATAAAGTGAATACATTCAAGTGGTACAGAGAAAGGGTTTACAAATTAGAAGATGACTATGACCCTTATAACCAGATAAAAGCATTCGAAAGGGCTCTTGAGTGGGGAGATAAAATTCCCAGCGGCATTTTTTACAAAAGTGATAAGGAAACACTGGAAGAAATGATGCCGACGATCCGTGAAATGCCTCTTGTGAGGAAAAAGTTCTCACCTGAGGATATTAAGCACGAAATTGAGAAGTTTTATTGAAAACTTCACTTACTTTCTATTTATTTTTTTATTTATTGTTTAGATATTTATTATC
>DUGS01000165.1:18052-18611 GCA_013331265.1 Methanosarcina sp. | reverse complement strand
GAACCAGGGCCAAAACTCCAATTATTCCTCAAAATGCTCTGGCCGAAAGCATTTAATTTTAAAAATAACTCCAAATAATTAAATAAAAACTAATATAAAAACTTTATAATTTTTTGGCAAAAGTTAATAAATTAAGAGGGTATAATATCTCTTGTAAAATTATTAATATGTACAAAGGAGGTCAGTTAACTGGGAACCATAAGCATCAGCTCCTGAGTAGGCACATTACATAAAAAATTAGAATCAAGAAATTTAGAAAATCAGGCGCTGGGGGATGGAGCCTTTGACTTTTCTACATATCTTCATTCAAAAGAAATAATGGAGTGAAAACAGAATGAAAGGAATTTTTAGTATCTTTAGAAAAGACGAAAAAGCCTTTACAGGACTGGAATCCGCTATTGTATTGACTGCTTTTGTAGTTGTGGCAGCAGTTTTCTCTTATGTAGTCCTGGGGGCTGGTATTACAGCTTCTGATACCGCCAAGAAGACCATTGATGAGGGGGTCAAAAAGACTACTTCTTCACTTGAACTTGCAGGGGGTGTAATTGCAAAAGGTACT
>DUGS01000165.1:14256-17909 GCA_013331265.1 Methanosarcina sp. | reverse complement strand
GGGTGTAATTGCAAAAGGTACTCCGGGAGACGCTCCCCGAGTAGATAACATAATTGTTACCCTTCAGTTGACAGCAGGACAGTCTCCGGTGGATATAGGAACCGACAATACTACAGGAATGATGGTTATAGCCTACACAGACAACTCGACCTATGTTCCGGACGTAAATTGGACAAAGACCTTCATCGGAAACAATGATGGAGATTCTGTGCTGGAGCAACATGAGAAAGTGGAACTCAATATCACTGTGCCCGAGGGTTCAATGTTGAAAGGATCCAAAACACAGGTAGTCAACAAGGAATTCAGACTTGAAGTTAAACCAAAGATCGGTGTAATTATACCTATCACCAGAGTAACACCTCAACAGATTGATAAAGTCATGAACCTGAAGTAACCCCTGAAATATAAGGGGATACTTACCTTTTTACGGGTATAAAAACAAGGAATTTTATTTTCGTATTCAGGTGGTCAGTATGGAACTGGATAAAAGAGTTAACGAAATCGAAACCGAACTTAAAATAATGAAAGGGGAGATTAAGGAGTTACTCGTGGACATTAAAGACCTGTTGAATAAAAATGAAAATCCGTTCTGCTGCATCCCGTACCCTGAAACATTAAAGAATTCGGTACCGGCTAAAGAGGAGAATACAGATAACCAGCCAGTTGTGACCGGAGATGGAGAGAAAAACTCCACGCAGAATGCTCAGAAACCTGAAATACACAGGCCTGAACCTGAGAATTTCAGAAAAATTGACACTTTCATGCTTGTAGAACTTATGATGTGGGTGGATTATGCCGTAAGAACAGTAGGCTACAATAACCTCAAAGAATTGCTGAACCTTTATACTCTTGCCGGACAGCTCCCTGAAGAGACAAAGAGGATTATTGAAAATATCGCAAACCTCTCAATTGAAGAGCCTGCGGAAGAAGAAAGTGTCAGTATGAAAGATAACATCACGGTGCTTTCGCAGTTGAGTGCGATCCTGAGCCCGGAAGGCTTCAGGAAGAATATCCAGCCGCTTAATGAAACCTCTCCAGGCCAGAAAGGGAAAGGAAAAGAGAAGAAAGCAGGGCTTGTTTCAATTGAATTTGAAGCTCAGAAAGGACTGAGAGATTGAAACTAACTGCTGTCAGAAAATCTGACATTAAGCGGCACATTTGAGATAGAACAATATCATCTTTATAAATCAAGACCGTATAACTGAGGAAATTATCATCTTTATCGATATCATTTGACATTTTCCAATTTGATACAACTTAAAATCATACATTAGCCAGTTTGGCAAAACGGTTAACCGAAAATCAGCATCAATTTTTCCGGTCTAAAAATCGGAAAAATAAAGAGGGGGGTCGAAAATTGAGTGGGGAATCGATAAGCTCTGCAATTCTGACAATAGCATCCGTCATATGCGCATTCGGGTTCGTTTCAGCTGTATACCCCTCGGTCATCTCTGCCGGAGACCCAATAATGAGCCGTACGGACTCTATGGGAGACCAGATCATGATAGATATAGAAATTCTGCATGAAACAACAGGCGCGAATGGGACCGAGGTCCATGTCTGGGTAAAGAATGTGGGATGCAAGGGAATATCTTCAGGCATGATCCCCGATTCGGACCTCTTTTTTGGAGAGGTGGGGAACTTTGAGCGTATCCCCTATGATGAAAATGGAAGTCTGGCTCCAGGCTGGAATTACCTGATTGAACAGGATGAGGACAATAACTGGGATAAAGGGGAGACTCTACGTATAAAAATTAAACCTGCAGATTTGCCTGTAACCGGAAAGAAATGCTTCATCAAATTCAGTACATACAACGGGGTTTCTGAAGAAGCCTATTTCACGGTGTCATGATGGGGTTCGGGTCAATAATTGCAGCAATGATTTCGGTTGCAACCATCCTTCTTGCCTCGTATGTCTGCTCAAAAGGAGGGTTTTATATGGCAAACGGGCTCACGGATTCAGTTATTGAAATGCAGGAAAACAAAAACGAGATTCTAAAAACAGAAATAGAGGTTACAAACGTCTCCACAGATGGAGTAGATGTTCTGGTTTCCCTGAAAAATACAGGTTCAACTAAAATCGGGGACTTCACTTACATGGACATAATAGTTACCTATCAAAATGAAACGGGCACCATGAAGACTGCCTGGATACCTTATCAGGGAGGAAAAGTCATTTCCAAAAACAAATGGACAGATCTGGACATCGTTCCTGACCTGATAAACCCTGGAGTTTTTGACCCAGGAGAGGAAATGGAGTTGCAAATCAGGCTGAATTCCTCGGACCCGATCGGGAACTCCAGCGTAAACTGGCTTCTGGTAGCTGCCCCAAATGGAGTAAAAGCTTCACGGTATTTCAATGGATAACCTATCAATTTCAGAAGATAACTTTCAGGGATGGCTCATGTAATCAGAAACTATTCCGATAAAACCGGCTGAAAAGAAACTAAGGGATTAAGGGGAACACAGAGGAGGGGGAGAGAAATGGAAGGAAATAAGGATGAGGGAGTTCTGTTAGAAAAAGAACTGTTTTATGAAGAGGTATTAAGCGACCTGAAAGAAGAAAAAGAGATGCTTGAGTTCATATCTTCCGGAAACCTGGAGATAGACAGAAAACTGGACGGGGGAGTTCCTGTAGGCTCTCTTTGCCTTCTCGAAGGAGGAAACGACAGTGGAAAATCTATTTTTCTGCAGCAGATAATGTGGGGAGCTCTGAACCAGGATAAAAGGGTACTTGCTTTAACAACGGAAAAGACCTCAAAAGAAGTTCTGAACCAGATGGAGAGCCTGAAGCAAGGGATTTCTGATTACTTCATAATAGGAAGAGCAAGGATATTCGAAATTAATGCAAGTTATATTGAAGAAAAACCGCATTTGAGTGAGAGCCTGCTGCAGGTACTTCTTGAATGCATACAAAGATGTGAAGAAGAACTGATCCTTATAGATTCCCTGACAATCTTTGCGGTTAATGTCTCAGAAAATGCAGTATTAAACTTCTTTACTGAATGCGTAAAGCTGTGTGATAATGGAAAGACGATTCTCATCAGCGTGCATGGGTACGCATTTTCCCAGGCTGTACTTTACAGGTTGAAGTCAGTTTGCAGTGCCTGTCTTGAACTCAGGATAGAGCAGGTTGGGGACCAGTGGATAAAAACTATGGAAATTCAGAAACTGAGGGGTGCAAGGAAAACCAGTGGAAATTTGCTGAGTTTTGATGTGGACAGTGAGTTCGGACTGAAGATCATTCCTGTTTCAAAGGTAAAAGCCTGAAAAAAATCCGGAAAGATGGCAATCTGAGAAAAAACCCGAATGAGGAATTGAGATGGAAGCTCTGCCTTTTGACTCGTTGCCTGCGCCGGAGAATGGGGGGCGTTCCAGAGAAGAAATGTTCTCCAGCCTTTCTTCAGAAATGCAGGAGTTCATCAGCAGGGAAGAAAACCATCACATCCTGGATTATATCTGCAGGCTCCCAACAGATGAAATCGGGTTTCCGGAATTCTATCCAAGAATTTCGAGATCCATGAAAGGAATCAAACGCCCTAACCTGATTTATCCTGCCGGGAAAGGACTTGCCGTCCATATATATCCAGATAAAGAGGATATCAGAAACTATTACATTCCTATAGAGCCCTGCCTTTTCCAGAAACTTGATA
>DUGS01000165.1:0-14040 GCA_013331265.1 Methanosarcina sp. | reverse complement strand
ATTACTACAAATGACATCGAAGAAAAAAAGAAACTCCTCGAAAAAACCCTTGAAAAAACCTGCGAAGTAAGAAAAGAATTAAAGGAAAATTCCGGGACATCTGACGGAAAACGCAGGGGAAAGAGAGACGCTTCAGGGAAGGAAAAAAAATCCCCTGGGGAGGGAAATAACAGTGAAAAAACTGGAATTTTCGGGAACCTGAAGGAAGCTGGCAAAATATTCAAAACGAAAAAACTGCAGAAAATTTCCGTAACGCCTGAGGAATTTGCTGCAATCAAATACCTGATGATCAGGGACAAGGTTGGGATGGGAGTGCTTGAACCTTTATTGCTTGACTCAAATATAGAAGATATCAGCTGCAGTGGACTTGGTAGGATATTTGTTGAGCATAAAGTATTCGCCTCACTTAAAACAACAATCTCTTTTGAGGAAATAGAGGAACTCAATTCTTTTGTAATACAGATGGCCGAAAAAGTAGGAAAACCTATCACCTACAGAGACCCGATAGTCGATACCGCTCTTCCGGACGGCTCAAGGATTAATATCGTGTTCGGGGAAGATGTATCAAAGCGAGGGAGCAATTTTACCATCAAGAAATTTATGGGGACACCGATTTCAATCCTCGAACTTATCGAGTTCGGAACAATTGACTACACAATGGCTGCATACATGTGGATGATGCTCAGGGCAGGAATGAACTGCTTCGTTTCAGGGGAAACAGCTTCCGGAAAGACCACAATGATGAATGCGGTGACCACTTTTCTTCCTCCCAAATCCAAAATAGTCTCTATTGAAGATACACCGGAACTGCAGGTCCCCCATAAAAACTGGACCCGGGAGGTTACAAGGACTACAAGGGACGCCAGCGGTTCGAATGTATCCATGTTTGACCTGTTAAAGGCTGCTCTGCGGCAGCGTCCAAACGAAATTATGATAGGAGAGATCCGTGGGGTTGAAGGAAATATAGCTTTTCAGGCAATGCAGACAGGACACCCGGTTATGTCAACCTTCCATGCCGCCTCGGTTGAGAAACTCATTCAGAGGTTGACAGGGGACCCCATAAACGTCCCCAGAAATTATGTGGACAACCTTAACGTGGTTCTTATCCAGAGTGCCGTAAACATACCGGGAAAAGGGCTTGGGAGAAGAGTCCTGAGCATAAATGAAATCATAGGCTACGATTCCGAAAGCCAGACTTTTAATTTTATGGACATCTTCAAATGGGACCCTGCCACGGATACCTTCAAGTTTACAGGGAAAAACAACTCTTACCTGCTGGAGCATAAAATTGCCCCTCGAATGGGGATTCCTGAAAATCAGGTCAGAAAAATTTATTCCGAACTTGACAGAAGGGCAAAAATCCTCCGGAAGGTCCACCAGGCAAAGATTACCAATTTTTATGATCTGTTTAACACACTGATCAAGCTTGAGGAGGCGGGGTTAACAACATGAATTTAGTGCAGACAGTTCCGAACTTAAACCTGAATGCTGCAAAACAGGGAGTTGAAGTCTACTTTAACCTTGCCAGAAAGCTGAAAAACACTAAAGTTGTTGATAGAGTTAATGACGACATGCTCTTCCTGCTCACATACATGGCTGCAATTTCAACTGCGGATATAGAAAGGGATAGGATCTTCGATTATGCGGGACGCCAGAAAGAATATGATGCTTCGAAATATTTCAAGCAGGTTCATATCCTTGCCTCGAAATGGGGGTACGAATATGCAAAAGCCTGCAAGTATATTTCTCAGAAATTAAAGGACATATATCTTTCAAAATTTTTTGGAAGAATGGCAAATATCCTTTCTTCAGGAGAGCCGGAGAAAAATTTCCTGAAGCAGGAAAAAATCACAAGGGAAGAGATATATTCCAATGAGTACGAGAGAAGTGTTGAGTCCCTGAAAAAATGGACCGACGGCTATACTGCCCTGATGGTATCCGTAACCCTTGTTGTTACCATAATTCTTGTTTCTGTCATGATCTATAATATTGAGAATATGGGAACCATTGTTTTTCTACTGCAAATTTTAATTATTTTCATAAACGGGCTTGCCCTTTACATAATCTATAAGGCAGCTCCTGCCGAAAAAAAAATACATGCTCTTCGCCGCAAATCAAAGGAACAGGAGCAAATAAAGCTATTGAGCCGGATTTTGCTGCCTCTTGGAGCGGTTTTTCTCATAGTCCTGATATTACGCGGGGCGGAACTGAAATTTATTATGCTTGGAATGTCCTTCTTTACACTTCCGATAGGCTTTCTTGCTATGGTAGATGACCGGAAAATAAATGAAAGAGACAGCAGTTATCCTGCTTTTGTAAAGACCCTCGGGACCCTTGCCGGGACTACAGGAATTACTATCCGAAGTGCGATGGAAAATCTTGATAGGGAAACCATAGGCAGCCTCAAGCCCGGAGTTGAAGAGCTGCATTCAGGCCTTTCTATGGGGTTTAAGTCAAAACTCTGCTGGGAAAAATTCATAGGGGAAACAGGCTCCGAATTGATTAACAGGTGCTCAAGGATCTTTACCGATGCGGTAGAACTGGGAGGCGATCCGGCGGAGATAGGGAACATAGTCTCGAACTCAAGCCTGTCAATCGTCCTCCTGAGGATGAAACGGCAGCTGGTCAGTTCAGGTTTCAAGGGACTTGCCATAACTCTACATGCTGTTATGGTCGGGCTTCTAATCTTTGTAATGGAAATAATTTCCAGGTTCAGCGGGCTTGTCTCCAGGATGAGTGAATCTTATATGTCCATGGAAGGGGGGATGAGCGGGGTGTCTGGAATAGGCATGAGCATATTTAATGTGGCCGAAAGCATACCCATGCTCTATAAATTCACTTTTTCCGTGATAATTATCCTCACTATTTCAAACACACTCGTGGTAAAGATTGTAGAAGGAGGAGGAAATTACAAACTTTTTTTCTATGGGGGGCTGATGTCCGGAATTTCAGGGCTCTGCATGATCCTTATCCCTCAGGTTGTATCGAGAGTATTCACATTCCAGATATGAAAGGAATTTTTAGTTGAATAGAAAGAAAAGCATCTAAAGAAAAGTTCTGAAGAAAGGAGGCAGAAGCGGATTTTGAAACCTGAATAAATCAGACTTTGTGGGAGGTAAAGGGATGAACAGTTTAAAAGACATAAGGATAAACGGATTAAAAGGACTGAGAGAAAATTCATTCAACGGGCTAAAGATTAGCGGCTTAAAGAATTTAATACTCAAGCCGGAATACTCCGGAACAGAAGACATAAACGATGCAGAACTTGAGGATTTGGCAAAAAGGAGGGAAGATATTAAAAGAGAAATAAAAAAACTAAATCAAGAGAAAAAGGTAATCGAAACCCGCATTCATTTTATCCAGAAAAAAGGAAAAGAAAAAAGTGAAGAAATAACCGAGTTCCCCTGGAGAGAAGAAATTTTTCCCCCGCTCCCCAGAAAAACACATATAAAAATGCCTGAGATTTTTGAAGTTAAAGATAACTCTTTACATGTAGAAAATTCCGGATTATTAGAGGTAAAAGATGGTGGTATGAAAATAAAGGGTAAAGGAACAGGTGATAAACCTGAAGATAACACACCTGAAGAAAAAATATCTGAAAATATGGTACCTACCACTATCCAGGCTATGACAATAAATTATGCAGACGGAGACCAAAAAAACGAAACCGGAAAAAATGAAAATAAGATTCCCAATATGAATTCCAGAAACGATTCCATTGAGAAAAGTAACCCTGAAAACAAAAACAACCCTGCAGCAAGCCTTCCTGGAAAGGATTTGATTGAAGAGCTATTGGGTAGTGATGACCTGAACCCTGAAAATGAACAGGGCTTCATGAAATATCTGCAAGAACCGGAAATGGGAGAGCTAATTAATGATTTAAAAAATGTCAAATTTCTCCTTGTCCGAGAGAGCATGCAGGTTAACAACTGATGAAGAAACAAAAACTGAGGACGAAAGCAAAGCTGACGGAAAAAACAGAAGACTAATGAGAAAGAAACAAAAAAGACAAGAAAAAAGTGACGGAAAAAGCCCGACACAATAATTAAGAGTTTGCTATGGAAGTTTCACAGTTACATATTATTTGTGCTCATGGAGATGGAAAAGCCCTTCCCTTGCTTTGCTAAGGAGCTCATTTGCTTCCTCAACTTTGCTGGCAGCCTCAAGGATATCTTCGGAGGCTTCGAGAAAACCATCTTTTTTGGCTTTCTGAGCCCATTCTCTGAAACTCTGTATGTGGCTATCGTTATGTTCGATCCAGTGCTCAATTAAATGGGAAAGGTTATCGTGACTAAGTTCTTCAGTTATAGCTATTCCCTCCTGTATGAGAATATAGAATTCATAGTATAAATTTTAGCTGGATTTAAGATGAAATTTCACACTGTTAATACAGAAAAGGAAAAAGGAAAATATAAATGAAGAAAAAGAAAAGGCATTGATTTCTTTCTTCTGCTTCTTTTTTAGATGAAAATTTTAGAGGGCAGCCATAAAAACTGCCGGTTCAAACTGTCCTCGGGTCAGTTATTTCGCCTTTAAGGGCTGAAGCTGCTGCGGTTGCAGGTGATGCGAGGTAAATAAAGCCGTCTTTTCCCATCCTGCCTTTGAAATTCCTGTTTGCGGTTGAAACACAGACTTCACCTTCCCCGAGTACGCCCTGATGAGCTCCAAGGCAGGGACCGCAGCCAGGGGTTGCAAGAGTTACACCTGCTTTCAGCAGGGTTTGCATGGTCCCGTTCTCAATTGCTGCAAGCAGGGTTGTGCGGGATGCAGGGATTACAATTGTCCTGACTGCAACCTTTTTTCCTTTCAGGACTGCTGCTGCTACTTCGAGGTCTTCGAGCCTTCCGTTGGTGCATGTCCCTATAAAGACCTGGTCTACGTGAGTGCCTTCAACCTCTCCTACAGGCTTCACGTTATCAACCTGGTGAGGGCAGGCGACCTGAGGTTCGATGTCTCCGGCATCATAGGTGAACTCTTTCAGATAAGCTGCGTCAGTGTCTGCATATACAGGTTCGTAAGGGGCAGCTGCCCTATTTTTCAGGAAATCAAAGGTCTTTTCGTCAGGAGGGACAATTCCGCTCTTTGCACCCATCTCGATTGCCATGTTGCAGAGCGTCATCCTGCCGGCAACCGAAAGTTCGCTGATGGCCTGCCCATAAAACTCAACTGCTTTATAAGTTGCACCGGCAATCCCGGTTTTTCCTATAAGGTAAAGGGTAAGGTCTTTTGCATAAACGTCTTTCTCAAGGCTGCCTTCAACCGTCATCCTGAGGCTTTCTGGCACCTTAAACCAGAGCTTTCCCGTAGCAAAGATCTCAGCCATGTCGGTTGCCCCAACTCCTGTTGCAAAAGCCCCGAAAGCTCCGTAAGTGCAGGAATGAGAGTCAGCCCCGACGACCAGCTTACCGGGAAGTGCGAAACCGTTTTCCGGAAGCACCTGGTGGCAGATACCTTCCCCTATCTCATAGAAGTTGGGTATACCCTGCTCCTGTATCCATTCCCTTATTTCTTTCTGCAGGGTAGCTGATGTCTCGGTGTTCGCAGGGGCGATATGGTCAAAAGGAATCACAATCTTTGAAGGGTCCCAGACCTTTTCCAGCTCCATTTCCTTAAAAGCATTCACTGTAAGTACCGACGTGCCGTCATGCGCCATTGCATAGTCAACATTCGCCAGCACAAAATCGTTAGCTTTTGCCTCGGTTCCCGCTGCCCGGGAAAAGATTTTTTCGCTTATTGTTCCCAAAAGTAAGCCTCCTTTCCGAGAATAAAGTGATATTGAATTAAACGTACGCTGAAGAATTAAGATTTCAGAACTCACTATAAATGAAATATATATACTTAATGGATTTTGGAGTTAAAGGTTGATATTAGAAGAAGAGATTTGAAATATATTTTTCTTGAAAAGGAGAAAATAGAAAACAGTCAGCCGGGATAAAATTATGACAGTTGAGCTTGACAACACCACAGCCGGATATTAAGAAACAGTGCCAAAAAGCCTCAATTAAACTGAAGTAAACTGCCATAGGGATAAAAAACCCGTGGCTTTCTTCCTCCTCTTTTTCATATATTCCTTTCTCTGAAATTTCTATCTCTGAACCCGTACCCCGGAATATCAATTTTTAAATCCTTAGACATAACGAGGCCGCCACAATAGATCAATGACTTGAGACGCTCAAGGACTCTATGTTAGTACGGACTCTATGCTGGTCGTCTATATAAGAAATATAAGGAAAAAATCAGAATACGAATAGTTATTTTTTTGTTAATTAAAATCACATTACACTATTAATATATAGGATATATTGATACAAAATTATCAAAATGTGTTAAATTATAACATAATTTTATAGTAACATATGAACACTTAAATAGTAGGTCATCATTGATATATACACTAACAAAAAGTTAGGTTTCCTTCATAAAGCTTTAGAACATATCGATTTTCCTGCAAAGAAGGAAGATGTTGTTAAGCGTGAAGGATAGTAAAGCCAGGGAATTTGAGGAGACTAAACAAAAATAAAGGTGGAATATCATGGAAACTGAGAATAAAAGAAGATTTATTGCAGAACTTCCAATGGAAACTCAGGAGATATTAAAAAATATAGCCTATCCTGCAAATAGGAACGGCATCATTGAGCAAGCAAGAGAGAAAGGAGTAATCTCGGACATACTGCGGGAACTTGGCATGCTTCCGGATAAGCAATACAATAACACTGAGGATGTCGCCGAGGAACTTCATATAATTTACATGGGGATCCCCGCCTGAAAAGCTTAACTTATTTTTTTCATTTTTTTAACAATAAGTGATCCAATAAGTGATCAATTCAATCATTTCCCATTGCTTTTTTAAATGTACCCTGTAGAGCCTGGAAAACATATATTTCTCATTCAGAGCAGGGCAAGAAGAAGTTATCAAACCCTCTTCCTTATCCACTTAATTCACGTTCTTCCCTATCTCTTTTCCCGGCCCTGCATCCTTTTCTTCCTTCTACCTATTCTGAAAACACTTCTCACTCATCAGGCGAAGTTTTAAGCATACTCACGACTCATACATTAGTTTGTGAAAGGGGATTTAATATGACGTCAAAATTGATGGACTACTTTAACAAGCAACCCAGAATTGGGGTTCTCAGCACAGCGAGTAAAGACGGAAAGGTGGATTCGGCTGTTTTTGGCTCACCCAACATGATAGATGAAAAGACCGTTGTAGTTGCAACAGGTAAGAACCGCACGTTTTCAAACCTTCAGGAAAACCCTTACGCGATGTTCCTGATAATGGAACCCGGAGAAGATATTATGGGATGGAAAGGGATCAGGGTATATATGAAGATGAAGGAATCTGCGACTTCTGGAGAAATGCTTGATATGATCAAGAGCCAGATCGCAAAAATAGCTGGTGAAGAGGCTGCGAAGATAATACATGCGACGATCACCTTCGAGATCATTGAGCTGAGACCTCTCGTGGATATGGGGCAGGGCTGGGAGAAATCTATCTGATTTTGACTAGTTGACTTGAATTTTACCGGGCTTCCATATAGGAAAAGACCTGAGAAAAACCCCGAAGACCGATATAAAAACAAAATAAAAATAAAAAAGATGACCGGTTCAACTTTAAAACGGGATTTTATAATATACCGGTCTTTTCAAGAAAACCTTCAAGAGGCACGGAATGAGTCTGGAAACCGCATACTTTGTAGGGGTCCGCTCCCATTGAAAGAGCTACGAACTGGGCAATATTCATGTGGACCATATCGTATTTTACCCCGAACTCTTTTTCAATTACAGGCTGGTAGCGGTCATACTGGATATGGCAGTTCGGGCACATATGGAGCATCAATTCCACACCGGCTCTCTGAAGGCTGTCAAGTTTTGTTTTAGTTACCTGAAGAGAGGTATTTTTGTTCAGGTGGAGCTGGGAAAAACCCATCCCGCAGGTAAGAGTACGGTCTTCGTACCAGCGGACAGGAGATGCCCCGCAGGCTTCAGCTATCGTGTCTATAAGCTGTGGGTTTTCCGGGCTTCCTACGACATCCAGGTACTTGACTTTATAATAATGGCAGGCGTGATGAGATGCAGCTTTAACACCTGAGAAATCGAATTTTTTCGCTTCCTTTATCTGCCCGACTTTACTCAGGAGGATCTCAACTGCATGATAGAAATTAGTCCGCGAGTCCATATCTCCCTTTTCATAAACAAGGTCATCGAAGCCCTTTTCTTTAAAGATGGAATTGACCTTATCCCGGACCTCAGCATTAGTATTAAGGAGCTCACAGGCTTCCTTATTTACGGCATAACAGGTTGAACAGAGGCAGGTGATGTTCGGATATCCGCATTTCCTGGCGACAGCAAAGTTCCGGGCTGCAATTGCTGCTGTTGTGAGACCTTCAAATATATCGGTATAGTGCCCTATCCCAGTACAGCAGGACTGCTCATCGTTTACGCAATAATCTATCCCGAGCCTGTCGAAAACATACCGTGTAGCAGTTTCCACTCCAGGGTATTCCTGCCCGACCATGCAGCTCTTAAACAGTAATAGCTTCCTGTCCGGTATACTTTCTATCGCTTTCAAAGCCAAACTCTCCGTTCTTTTTATCTTTATCACTGTAGTTTGTCTTCACAAACCCGTGAATCCTTTTTTCCTCGATCTTAATTTTAATCCATTTTTCTCTTTCGAAATACCCTGTACTCTCAAGAATGGCCTGGACTTCACCATTAGTATTCCTGAAATCCCTGGAGCTGAGCCCCATTTCCGAACGGGTGGACCCCAGATTCCTTTTAATCCCAATCCAGCGCTCTCCAAGGTCTTTTTCCATGTTCCTGATACCGGTTTCCGGAACCTTGCTGGCTCCGTTTTCTGCAAGGTATTCTCCGATCTCAAGGAAATAGGCAAGCTTCTCAACACCGATTCCTTCGTTAATAGCCATCTGCCGCAGTACCTGAACGATTGTTACAGGGCTATTGTTCCTTGGACAGCGTACATTGCAGGAATAGCAGTAGAAGCATGACCAGATCATTTTGGATTCAAGCACACTGTGGTCGTTTTCCAGCACCTTTTTTACAATTTGCCTCGGACTGTAATCCGAAAACCGGGCTGCAGGACAGGAAGCTGTGCAGGCCCCGCACTGGATACAGCGGTCCAGTCCCAGAGATTCAGGGGTTCGGATACTCTTTTTTGCTGTCTCTGCAAGAGTATTACAATTCGGAGTATCATATTCGTTTACATATGGGATCATTTTATCATCTCTCCTTCCCGGGCAAGGCTGGTAAAAGTTCCTGCAAGCCCTTTGATATTCGGAACATACGCTTTTTTGAAATGGATCCTGTTTCCTGAATCTCCAAGTTTTTCTTTGAGTTTTTCAAAATGCCTGACTGCAAGAGGATATATCGCTTCAGCTCTCGGGTTGTCAGGCGGGTCTTCTACAAAAAGAACGGAAGACGCCCCATGCCTGAATGCGTGCATCACCAGGTCTATGTCAACTACCAGACTGGTAGGAACCCTGATTAGTTTAACATTTGAAGGATATGTGAGCACGCTGTTACCGATATTGTCACAGGTAAGGGAAGCTATTCCGCTGTTTACAAAGCCAAGCATGTCCCCTTCTTCGAGCACACCCTCTATCTCGGCCTTTAACTGAGGTTTGGTAAAACCTGCAACCTTGACAGCTCCTTCCTTACAGAGCTCGGTACAGTACCCGCAACCCGTGCAGATAAGAGGGTCAAGAACAACTCTTCCGCTTTCATTTAAGGAGAGGGCATCGAATGGGCACTTAAGGCATCCTCCACACCGCGTACAGAGCAACTGATTTATGGTTGCAATTTCATTGTCCAGCGTTTTCGGACTGTCCGTAATGAAAGCCCTTGCTCTTACAGCTGCAAGTCCTGACTGGGCAATCGTATCAGTAACATCTTTAGGGCTCTGGGCAGTGCCGCAGACAAAGATCCCGTCAAGGGAACTATCTACGGGTTTTAGCTTGGAATGCTTCTCCTTAATGAACCCACTTTCGTCCTGGCTCAGGTTCAGCACACTGGCGATTTTCTTTGTCCCCGGAGAGGGTATCATAGCTGCGGAAAGTACTACCAGGTCAGCAGGAAGTTCCTTTATTTTCTGATTAAGGGTATCTTCGACCCTTACAACAAGGCTCTTATCCGGCTTTTCAATGACTTCGGCAGGCCTTCCCCTCACAAAGTTAACTCCGGTTTCCTGAACTGCACGATAATAGTTTTCGTAAAAGCCAAAAGCCCTCACGTCAATATAGCAGATCGTAATTTCTGTTTCCGGATACCTTTTCTTAATCAGGCTTGCATGCTTCAGGGCTGCCATACAGCAGTACCTGGAACAGTAGCGGTTTCCTCCTTCCTTTTCGTCCCTTGAACCAACACACTGGATCATGACTATCCTTTTTGGCGTTTCAGCACAGGAGTCATTAGATGAACTTTCACACCTGGAGTCACAGGTTGCAGGGGCAGGATCACTGGAAGCCTTGCTGAAATCAGAGACCCTGAGAAGTTCTCCTTTTGTAGGACCATTGATGCCCAGAACTCTTGCAAGTTCCATCTGGGTCATCACATTTTCAAAAATTCCATATCCGTACTGGGGTTTCTGGGAGGCATCATACTCCTCAAAGCCTGTGGCTACAATAACTGCACCTACATTAAGCTCAATGATTTCTTCCTTCTGGGAGAAATCGATTGCTCCATTTTTGCAGGCAGCTGCACATTTACCGCAGGTTTCCCCATTTAGCTGCAGGCAGTGATTGGGATCTATACAGTAAACTTTAGGGACTGACTGAGAGAAACGCAGAGAAATTGCCTTTTTGTCCATATAGCCGCAGTTGAACTCATCTTCAACCAGGACAGGACAGACACGGCTGCACCTTCCGCATGCTGTACAGTTATCTTTTACATATCTTGGTTTCTTTTTTAACCTGACCGTAAAGTTTCCCGCGCTCCCGCTAAGATTTTCTACTTCCGTCCAGGTCAAAAGCGTAATCTTCGGGTGGGCTGCAACCTCGTTCATAAGAGGACTGAGCGAGCACATTGCACACTCTTCCGCAAGTTTATCAGGAGAAAAGATCTTCCCTATTTTAGCCATCTGCCCGCCTATGCTTGAATCCTTCTCTACAAGGAAGGTGGGAATTCCATTATCTGCAAGGTTTAGAGCAGCTGTGATCCCTGCAATACCGCCACCTATTACAAGGGCCTGCTGAACAATATCCACTTTTATATCTTCCAGCGGCTCGACGTTTTCCAGGCGTTTCAGCTTGGCTTTAAGGAGGGAAAGAGCTTTTTCAGTAGCCCCTGCTCGGTCAGGGTGCACCCAGGCACACTGTTCCCTCAGGTTTGCAATCTCAAGCCCTGCCCTGTTCAATCCGGCTTCCTGTACACACTTTTTGAAAAGAGTGCCGTGCTTGGAGGGAGTGCATGAACCTATTACTACCCTGTCCAGGTGCCCTTCAATAATTTTGTTTTTAATCAGAGCCTGTCCCTGACTTGAGCACAGATACTCATAATCATAAACCGAGATCCCTTCTGCCTTAAGGGTCTTTTTCACAGTATCTATGTCAACGTGTTCGGAAATATTCCCGCTACAGTGACAGATAAATACAGCAGCTTTGTTCAATCCTTCAGTCGTCCCGTCAGTCATTATACTAAATCTTTCAGGGATTTGTATTTAAGATTTGCCAGAAACAATAGAATAATTACCCAAAAAGGACATTTTAGGAAATATTATTGCAAGAATAGGACATGATTTTAGGAAAAGAAAAATATTTAACGTCTCCCCATTACATTTATACACGGGTTAGAGCATAGAATTGGATCAAGAATTAATTAGTATATAACAGTTTTAATCCTATATATATCTAAATGAAGAACTGCAAAATATCATGTATCCTAACGATTCCTGAATCTGTCGATACATTAAGCCTTTAAACAAATTTGGTGCCTGATATTGTCAGAAAGTTTTTATAGACATATAATTATATATAGGGAGAGACTATTATTGTTAAAACCAGCTGAGATACCAGATTTATCAGGCGCTTCATTAGATTTTAATTTTAAAGAAAAATAGAAATATATTAAGCAAATGGATGAAAAAATCAAAAATAGTCAGTTGAATTCATCATTTTAAACTCAATTGACTTTTTGAAAAATTAAAAATAATTAAAACTGTTCGTTTAAAAAAATATATTTCTATTATCTGATGATTCTGGATAAGATATGATACCGGAACCGAACTCGAGGCACCTACCTGTATAAATGGCAGATGATAGTTGTGGCAGATAATGGATTAATATCAGAAGAGAGTAATTTAAAAATGGGAGAGGTAGAATATGAGATGGTCGAGCTTTTAAGGAGGCTCAATATAAACAGACCTGTTGCCTTAACCCTCGCATGTCTCTCAAAAGGAGAAGAGGTTTCTTCCCAGTGTATAGAAATGGTATCAGGCTTAAGACAGCCGGAAGTCAGCATCGCAATGCGCTATCTTCGCGAAAATGACTGGGTAGACATGAGGGAAGAAAAAAAGAACCATGGAAAAGGCAGACCTGTAAAGCTCTACAAACTGACAGTCCAGATGGAGACGATAATTAACACTATAGAAGAAAACGTAATTGCTGAAAGCAAGAATATTCTCCAGAACATAGAACGTCTCAAAAACCTTTCCTGAAGAACAGGAGAAAAAAGTTAAGATTAAAGCAGCTTTTTCCTTTTCAATCACATATATAAAAAAAGTCTATTCTCAAATTTAAGATATAATATATAACCCGGTAAATACCTCTCCACAACCTGAGGAATTAAATTAAAGCTTTCTTGTTCTCTTTTACCTTCTTATTTTATAATGGTCCAGGTTTGAGATTAAAAAGTTATCCATTAAATAATTAAAGTATCGAGTAACTATTAACAAGTTAATCTTTATTTATAGAAGATACTGTTTTCATTCAAAAAATTCAAAGCTAATTTTTATTAACCTGGACATTTGTTGAATGATCTCCCAACCAGTCACATATAGGTGACCATCAACTCCGTTATCAACATTAATCAGTTAGTTATTTTAGCCTCACAAATCGTTAATCTAAAAATTTTTATTATCGCCACCTTCAAAGTCATACCACATAAGTTTCTTTCAGTAATTAATTTGTATGTAAAAACTCTGGAGCTTTAGTTTTTATTCTATAAGATATAATGAAAAACATTTATTTAGAAAAATAAAGGAAAAAATAGATATTATAGAAGATTAAAGCACTTTTGGACCTTATTTTAGAAAGAAGGAGTTACTTAGAGGCATAAAGAGAGCAAATATAATCATAGAAATTTTTATATTAAATGAAATTATTTTAGATAGAGATAAGTCAGGGCACTTGCGGTATTTTATTCTTAAGTGTGCCCCAAAAGGTTAACCCAGCCCAAAATAAGTAAAAAATAAGCAATAGCCAGATTTAAAGCAATGTTAACCGCACAAACAGTATAAATTAAAAATATAAATTAGTAATTATTAAAAATAAAACATAAGTAAATATTTATATTAATTCACTCTATAATGGTCCTTCGGGTGATTTAAATGGTAGATGAAAGTGGTTTAGCTATAGAAACTACTGACATGACAAATGAGACTCCTATATCCATGGGGTCAAGCGAATATGAAATGATAGAATTGTTTAGAAAGATCAATGTCAGCAGGCCAATCGCTCTTACCCTCGCCTGTCTTGCAAAAGGGAGGGAAATCTCTTCCCAGAGCATTGAAATGGTATCTGGCCTGAGACAGCCGGAAGTCAGTGTTGCAATGCGGTACCTCCGCGAAAACAACTGGATTGACATCCGGGAAGAAAAAAAGTCAAAAGGTAAGGGCAGACCGATCAAACTGTACAGACTAACAGTCCCTATGGACAGCATTGTCAGCAAGATCGAAGAAGAAATCATAGCCGAAAGCAAAATTGTGCTGAGCAACATAGAACGCCTTAAGCACATTGCCTGAAATTCATGATAGGGAATGGAATGGTCTGAGTCAGGTGCAAGCTCCCACATAGCAAATTGCGTCGACTT
>DUGS01000059.1:5427-11189 GCA_013331265.1 Methanosarcina sp. | reverse complement strand
ATGACGCTTTTTTGAATATAAATCTTCTTATTAAGCTCACACATTTGCTTTGTGTGAGGGATACATACAAGACATTTCTTGTATATAAAGCTTTTCCCACCTTGCAGGCTTTCAAAGCAGATCCCACGCAAAGGAATTTTGCTTGAATCCACAAAAACACTGCACCTCCAATTACAAAGAATCGGAAGCAGGCGAGGCTCGCACATTCACAGTACGAGGGATACATACAAGACATTTCCTGTATATAAAGCTTTTTGTTCAGCCATTTACTTGCATATAGATGTAATTGTAACAGTAATATTACAATAAATCCACACACTCGTTGCTGCCTGATCTTACCGGATCAGGGATTCTCTAAATGCAATACTGGAATAAATACTTTTCCGTTGTTTTACCAGGGTCCCAGTTTAATATAATTCTAATTATTCTGAAATAATTCTAATTATTCTGAAGATGAAAAAAGAAAACAAACAAACCAGAACAGTTCATTGAGCAATATGCAGTAAATAAGGTACTCCTGAACCATCTTTTTTCACCTGTAAACTATCTCTTCGAATATATCCAGTAAGAATAGTACTGTTTTCACAAAAACAATACGCAGATCCGTGTTCCCAGAAAACCATCATGGAAGACTACCATGATGAATACGGCATAAAGTGCGCTCTCCGCCACACTATTGGTGACATCCGTGAAGAAAGTAACTACCTCAAGCTCAAGGACAAGTTCCCACTGCTTATGGAGGCCTTCGACCAGTGTGCCAAGAATGGGGCAGACATACTTGCAATTGAAACAATGGGTGGAAAAGAAGTATTTGACTATGCTATTCTCAGAAACGATATGGAAGGCATCCTTTACGGCATAGGCTGCCTGGGTTCCATGGACATGGAAATGGTCTGGAAGGGCATCGCAGATGTCGCAAAGAAAAACGGAGTCATTGCCTCAGGAGACACTGACTGTTCCCAGGCAAATACTGCAATGTTCATTGCAGGTGGACTACTGGACAAGAACCTCGCCCACACAACTGCAATCATCACAAGAGCTATTTCTGCAGCAAGATCCCTTGTAGCCTATGAATGCGGCGCAACCGGACCGGGAAAGGACTGCGGTTATGAGAACACAATCGTAAAGTCAATTGCAGGAATCCCAATAGCTCAGGAAGGCAAGACTTCGACCTGCGCCCACTCCGACCTTATGGGCAACCTTGTCATGCAGTGTTGTGACCTCTGGTCCAATGAATCTGTTGAATACCACGGCAAATTCGGCGGTACCACAGTCCAGTGCTGGTCTGAGACCCTTGCATACGACTGCTCTCTCATGAACGTCGCCCTCCAATCAGGCAATGAAAAGATCTTAAGGGATCTATTTGCAGCATCTGACAAGTACAGAGACCCGCAGGACTACGTGCTTGCCTATGACAACGCATATAAAGTTGGGCAGGCGATTGCAAAGGACGGAAACGATATTTACCTACGCGCCAAGAATGCAGCTCTCGAATGCATCAGGCTCGTAGAAGAAGGAGCTAAGGGCAAGCTTACCCTCTCAATGTTCGAAGCAAAAGCTCTTGCAGATGCAAAGGCAGCCTTTGAGGCCCTCACAGACGACAAGGACAAGTTCATGAGCGACTGCCTTAACAAATACAAACAGGAAGTCGAAGTCTTCCTGCCGGAGAACTACGGTCTCTAACCGGACAGTTCTTCCAATTTTTATTTTTTTAAGATTGCTCATTCAGAATTTGCTCTATTCAGATAAGATCAAAATCACAAATACGATCGTTTTGATCTTACGGCTTCAAATAACTATATAAGGAATGGGCAGGAATCTGAATAAGAAACCTAATGAAGATACAAAGATATAATAGAAGTTGTAACTATTTGTTTTCCAAAGGCAAATATTCGTCAACATATATTTAGAGTTAACACAAAATCAACTACGTTGATTCTGTTAACGGGGTTACGTGGAAATATACATGTTGATCCTATCCAATTCATTGATAATAGCGTATGCATTTATTTTGTAAACGCCGTTATATAATAAACAAGAGTGCTTTTTTAATAATCTCGTTTATAATAAGGACGATCTTGATAATGTCAATACTATTTATATTTTTGATGTCGGTGATTATATTTATCATTAAGATAAATAGTTGATTGTGATAAGGTAAAGATCCGGATGTTTCCCTATTTCTCTTTTCTGTTTTTACTTTCCTGAATTTTACATGTTTAGGTAAATCAATTGAATCAATGAAAAACATGTAAAAAAAGAGGTTAATGATTCTTCCATAGAATCCATATCAACCAAATGTTTCACGTAACGTTGTTAAGCCATAGAAATAATGGAGTTGAAAAGATGGTCAATGAAATGACATCAAAGGAAAGGGTCCTTGCAATGCTCGGCAGGAAACCTGTTGACAGGATCCCGGTAATCTCCGGCGTTGCAATGCTTAAGGAGTACGTTGAAAAAACGGGGGCAGTTTGGCCTGACTATCACTCAAATGCAGAGATGATGGTCAACATCGCAAGCTGTGCTCCTATGGAAACAGGAATTGATAACCTTGTCGTAGCCTTTGGTATGTTCGTTGAATCTGCTGCTACCGGTCTTGATGTGAAGATGGGAAGGGTTGACATTCACCCATCAGTAAGGGGCTCATTTAAAAAACCGGAAGATGTGAAATATAATAACTTCCTTGAAAACAAGTTTGTCAGGACCACAGTAGATGCAATTAAACTTGCAAAGGAAAGATACCCTGATGTTGCTACCTATGCCCTCATCGAAGCTCCGATTACCCTTCTCGGAGACTTGATGGGTGCTGAAAATCTTGCAATGCTTAGTTACAGGTGTCTTCAGAAAGAAAAACATATGGAAAAAATGCAGGACTGGCTTTCCGTATCTCTTGAGATAAGTAAGATTTATGCTGAAGCCTGCGCTCAAGCTGGAGCTGACATCTTTTATTGTTCCGATGCATCAGCATCCCCAAACCTCCTTATGCCGGAGTTCTACTATAAAGTAGCAGGCCCGTCAGAAAAAGAGCTTGGAGATTTCATCCACGAGAACGGGTGCCCCTGGGAACTGCACATCTGTGGAAATACAACCTCGATTATTGACGGTATGGCCGCCACCGGAGCAGACTGCCTCAGTATCGATCAAACAGTCGAAATGAGTGACGCTACAAAGCTTGCAGGTGATGTTCCTGTGGTTGGAAATGTGACTCCTCTCCTTATGGTCGACGGTACGGAAGAACAGATCATTACCGAAGTCAGGAAAGCCCTTGACAGTGGAGCAAAAGCAAGTAAGCTCGGATGCGGAACTCCACCCCTGAGCACCTCAGACAGACTCAAGACATGGGTAAAAGCTGCAGTTGACTGGTCAACAGAAAACATGTGAAATTGAATTTCGAAAAATGAGGAATAAAAGTTGAGAAATTAAATTGAACAGCATCGGCGCATGACAAATCACAAGATCCAAATGGGGACCTGGGAATTCCAGGTCCACTGTACATTTTAAAAATATCACGTAATATACGTATTTTTTGAGCTTGTTTATTTGAAGAATATCATGTGTTTTTTTGGAATGAAATATATCCATGAAACTTGTTTAAAAAATATTGATATTCTTTAGACCTTTCATGCATAATATTCATCTCTTGCCACAACCATAGCCTTGAGATTCTCAAGTGGTGTCATGGGTGCAATTCCACAACCCGGTGCGAGCACATCAACCCCGTCTGCAATAGCCTGCTTGGCCTCGGTTTTTATTTTATCAACCGGGCCTGGAAGCAAAGTGAACGGGCTTGAAATGTTTCCTACGAGCCTTGCTCTATCCCCGAGTATTTCTTTGGCTTTCTTTACGCTCCCGATCTTTTCTTCAACGCTCAGACCTTCGAAACCGCAGTCTGCCATGTAGTCAAGGACAGGGTTTACATTGCCGCAAATATGCAGGACCGTAACCGAGTTCACGCTTGAGGAGAACTTCTGGAGTCTGGATTGAAGTACGTTTTTGAATGAGTCAGGACTCATCAGGTCAGGAGATGCTACAGGGTCCGCAATGGCAATAATGTCTGCACCTGCTTCCACCATTGAATTTGCATAGGTTATTGTGGCTTCGGCTGCAAAATCCAGTACCTGTTCAAAAAGCTCGGGTTTTTTCAGAGACCATTTCATAAAAGACTTTACACTCGAGAGGTCTGAGGCAAGAGTAACCGGACCTTCCATACCTCCTACAATAGGCACGTCCGGTCCTACTCTTTCCCTGACAATTTTAATCGCGCCCAGTACAGCCTGGATCCTGCCCTTATCAAGCAGGTTCTCGGGCATTTCCATGCCCTCAAGGTCTTTGGGGTAAGGGTGAGCAGTTACAGAAGGCTGCCTGTTCTTTGTGCCCATATTGACCTCACAACCCATCGCTTCTGCAAGCACGGTAAGGCAGTATGGAACCCTTACAGCTTCAAGCCCGCTGAGCTCATGGTTTGCAATTGCCAGTTTTGCCAAAAGCTCCGGGTCAGAGTGAGATTCCGGCCAGGGAGCTCCCACTTCATCCATTAATTCCACAATTCCTGTCTGAGTTACGGAACAAACAGGTACTTTGTCAACTTGCTTCCCTTCCAATGCGCTTAAAAGTCTATCCTTAAGTGTCATATCACCCATGGTTAGTCCCCCATCGAAATAATTAAGAGATCCATTCTGTTTATATATTCACGGTCAAAAACATATTTAATATAGTTTTCCGGATGGTTTTTAAACCGGGGATTTATTTTAGCTTTTTTTAGCCATTTTTTTAGCCATTTAGCCATTTATACTGACCGTTCAGAGTTTTTAATTTTTAAGTCATTATTATAGCAGGATTGTCACGGTAACCCCAGGAGACATATAAGAGAATATTTAGAGCTTATTAACCGGGCAATTAAACCTGCAGGTCACCGAAACCCCCTTTTTCGGATCGACTAATATAGTCTGGGTTTATGCTATATCATTTTTTGGGAGCATAAGAATCAAAAACTGTGACCTTTAAGAAAAAAGCGAGTAGAATAAACTAGAAAAATAAGCTGTATGAAATCCTTCACCAGAAAAAAAAACTTTAAAGTACAGGGTAAAACCCCTGAAACATATATAAAAAAACATCAGAGTAGAGAGCAGGAATCCGGTATGAAGCTAAACACTGATAGAATAAGAATATTTGAAGGCGATATCGTGAAAATGAAAGTTGATGCCGTCGTTAATGCTGCAAATAATACACTTCTCGGAGGCGGAGGAGTAGATGGAGCCATCCACAGGGCAGCGGGTTCAGGGTTGCTCGAAGAGTGCAGAACCCTTAACGGCTGCCCGACAGGAGAAGCAAAAATTACATCAGGATACCTTCTACCTGCAAAATACATTATACACACAGTAGGTCCTGTCTGGAAGGGAGGAGAAAAAGAAGAGGATGAACTTCTGGCTTCCTGCTACAGGAAAAGCCTTGAACTTGCCAGGGATTACAAAATAAAAACAATTGCTTTTCCAGCCATAAGCACAGGAGCATACGGCTTTCCTTCCGAAAGGGCAGCTGGGATTGCAATATCTCAGGTAAAGGAATTTCTTCAGAAAAACGAGATCCCTGAGACTGTTTTCCTTGTCTGCTATAATAAAGACAGCTGCAAAAACATCAAAAAAGCCCTTGATGGAATCATATAAAGATAATTTAGAATTAGAATATCTTTTTGTATTTTTTATATGTTTTTTAGTGTGTTTTTTTGGTGTGTTCTTTTGGTATGTTATTTTGGTATGTTATTT
>DUGS01000059.1:0-5182 GCA_013331265.1 Methanosarcina sp. | reverse complement strand
GTATATTATTTTGTATGTTATTTTAGAATGTTCATTTATAATGTAAACTATCTTCAAAAAGGCAGCTTAAATGCCTGGTAAACAATGAGCAAAGCAAATTTTGAAAGTTTTCTCCCACTTACACTTATGGGAGATTCTTTATATAGTATGTTAGAAAAATAGGTTCTAAATAAAAATTATAATGATGGCAAATATGGTATCAAATTTCAGATATTCAATAATAGCCTGCTCAATAAACAAAAGCTGGGCTTAAAAGACATACAAAATACAAAAATCAATAATGTAATATAAATTTATCGGCAAACATTTATCAGTAAATACTTATCAAAAATAATATCGGTAGCATATGTAAGTAACACTTATCAATATAACACTTATCAATACAATTCATCGATGCACATCCATAGACTCGGTATATTGATGTATATTCGCTGCGCAGTTTATTGATAATAAATTTTCTTAGAAAGATCCGCACTGAAATTAAAGTAGTAATTACACTCAAATGAGCCTGCAGGAAATATTGCAAAAAGGGAATCGGAGGAATTATTATCGTTCACGATGAAGCCTTTGAAAGAGGCCTTGACCTGGTTAAACACAAAAGATACGAAAAAGCCGTTAACACATTCAATAAAATTCTGGATAAAAACCCAAGTCATAAAGGAGCCCTTTTTAACAGGGGACTTGCCCTCCTTGAAATTGAAAAAACCCAGGAAGCCCTCAATTCATTTAATGAAGTCCTGCAGCTCGAGCCCGGGAACTCCGATGCCCTTTATAGAAAAGGGACCTGTCTTGCAACTCTAAATAGATTTGAAGAAGCACTTGAAACCTATGAAAGTGCCCTCGAAACTTCTCCGGATAACCCTGAAATCTGGTATATGAGAGGACTTGCATTTGCCGAAATAAATAGACATGAAGCTTCCACCCTTTGCTTTGAAAAAGCTCTTGAACTTAAGCCTGAATATACAGCCGCCTGGCGTGCAATGGGGATAGTGGCCGGAAAAGCAGAAAGGTACGAAGAGGCCCTCGAGAATTTCGGGCGTGCACTTGAGATTAACCCTAAAGATTCTGAAGCCTGCTACGCTAAAGGTCTTATCCTTGCAAAACTCGAAAAATATGAAGAGGCTATTGAATGTTTCAATTCCCTTATCCGGGAAAATCCAAAAAACACGGATGCCCTTGAACAGAAATATCTTATTCTTGTAAATATAGGGAAAAAAGAAGAAGCTCTCGAAGCTCTCGAAGACTTTTTAAAGAAATATCCTGCAAATGAAGCTGCACTTTATCATAAAGGTATCCTCTTAAGTGAACTTTCAAGATATGAAGAAGCGGAAAAAACATATTCAAAAGTATTAAAACTCAATCCGGGACTCAAAGAAGCCTGGTTCAGGAAAGGTTTTGCTCTTGTGCAGCTGCTCAGGCTTAACGAAGCCATAGAAGCTTTTGAAGAAGCCATCCGGCTAGATCCTGCTTATTTTGAAGCCTGGAACTATAAGTGCTTTTCACTCATGAAACTTGAGGTCTACGAAGAAGCACTTGAAGCTTTTGATTCCATGCTTGAAATCTATCCTGATATGAAAGAAGTCTGGTACAACAGAGCACTTGCTCTTTTGAAACTGCAAAACTTTGCCGAAGCTGCCCGGTCCTTTGCCCGTGTTACGGAACTTGATCCTGCAAATACGGACGCATGGCTTCAGCAGGGGCGCCTTCTTGCCAGAACAGGAAAGTACGAAGAAGCCCTCAAGGCCTTTGAAAGGCTGCTTGAATATGACCCTGATTTTACCGAAGCTCAGAAATTCAGGGGTACAGTGCTTGCAGGGCTCGGGCGTTTTGAAGAAGCCCTTGGACCCCTTACGAAAAGTCTGGAAAAGGAACCTGAAAACCATAACCTGTGGCTTCAAAAAGGAATTATTTTGCTGGAGATGGAGAAATTCGAGCCTGCCCTTGATTCTTTTGAAAATGCTGCAAGCCTGAAGCCTGATGATGAAATCTGCTGGATGAACAAAGGTTTTGCACTTTATTCTCTGGAACGCTATGAAGAAGCTCTTGAAGCTTTTAAGGAAGGATTGCGGCTGAATCCCTATCGTGAGACGGGCTGGAACAAGAAAGGAATAGTGCTCGGAAAGCTTGGAAAAACCGAAGAAGCACTTGAAGCCTTCGAAGAAGCAATAAAACTCAGACCAGACTTTGAGGATGCCTTGAAGAACAGGGGACTTTTGCTTTTTGCCTCAGAAGAGTACGAAAAAGCCGAAGAAACCTTTGCCGAAATTTTAAAAATAAATCCTGAAGACGTTGATTCCCTATACAACCGGGGCATATCCTTGCTCAAGCTGGGAAGAAAAGAAGCTGCCCTCGAATACCTTGAAAAAGTCGCTTCCCTAAGTCCTGATTATCCTGACCTTTCCTACAGCCTGGGAGTAGCATTAATGGAACTTGAGGAGTACGAAAAAGCTCTGGAAACTTTTGAAAAACTTGCTGCAAAGCACCCGGATGACCTGGAAATCCAGTGCAGGAGAGGGAGGCTGGCAATGGAGCTTGGGAAGCATGAAACTGCCCTCCAGGCATTCGAAAAGATATTGATTGAAAAACCCGGGTCAAGAGAAGCCTGGTACAGAAAAGGGCTTGCTCTCCTGAAGCTGGAAAACTTTGAGGACGCTGTAAAAGCATTTGATGAAGTAATTACAAAGGATGCCGACTACGAAGATGCTGGAACCCTCATGGGTTTTGCCCAGATGAAGCTTGGGAAATGTACCTATGCTCTGGAAACTTTTGAAAGTGTACTTGAGAAAAAACCCGACTCCAGCATGACCTGGTACTACAAAGGCCTGATACTGTACAGCCTGCACAGGGAGGAAGAAGCGGCAAAAGCATTTGAATCAGCTGTCCGCCTTAATCCGGAACTGCATACAGCCTTTGAATACAGGGCAAAGTGTCTTTTCGAAGCCGGACAGTATGAAACTGCTCTCGAAGCCTTTGAAGTTGTGCTGGGAAAAGACCCGGAAAATCTTTCAGCTCTGAACAGCAGAGCTATTTGCCTCCTTGAACTGAGGAGGTATAAAGAAGCAGCTGAAGCATTCTCAAATCTGTTAGAACTTGACCCCGGAAATGAAGAAGCGAAACTCAGGTTGGAAAAGGCAAAGTTCGAGCTGGGGATTGAACACCTCGAACTTGGAAGGTATGAGGAGGCTCTTGCCATTTTTGAAGAAATAAGTGAGAAAGCTCAGGATTCTAAGAAAAATTATCCTGTACTTTACTGGAAAGGACTTGTGTTTATCCGGCAGGGAGCATACGATAAGGCACTTGAAGCATTTTCAAGGCTTACCGAGCAGGACCCGGTATTTGCGGAAGGCTGGTACTTTGTCGGACTCTCCTGTTCAAAACTCGGGAGGCATGAAGAAGCTTCCAGGGCTTTCAAAAAGGCCCTTGAAATCGACCCTGCATTCCAGGATGTACATGATATATGCCATCAACTGGGACTTTCTAACTGTGAACTCGGAAACTTTGAGGAGGCTCTGAGAGCGTTTGAGACGGCTCTTAAGATAACGCCTGACCAGGAAAAAGTCCCGGAAACTGTCTATATTGATCTTATCTATAAAAAGAGCCTCGCCCTTCTCAGGCTTGGAAAATACGAAGAAGCGGCATCAGGTTTTAAGGAAGTTATTGAAAGAGACACAGAAAATGCTGAAGCCCTTGCACACCTGAGCACTGCCTGTTTCAAGCAGGGACATTACGAAGAAGCCCTTGAGCTCTTTGAGAAAATCCTCAGCCAAACTCCGGGAAGGAAAACTGTCCTTTTCAGGAAAGGGGCTGCCTTAAAAGCCCTTGGAAAAATCCAGGAAGCTCTGGACGCCTTTGAACTTGTCCTAAAAATCAAGCCTGACTGCACTTATGCCCTTGAACAGAGAGGGCACACTCTCTTTGAACTGGAAAGGTATGAAGAAGCAGTTGAAGCCTTTAAAGCGGCGCTGGAGTACTGCCCGGAAAAGGCAGATATGCAATATCTAAAAGGGCTTGCCCTTTTCAGGCTTGGGAACTTCAAAGAAGCCCTGGAGGGATTCGGAAAAGCTCTTGAGCTTGGGTACAATAAGCCTGATATTTCTTATTATACAGGGCTTTCCTGCTTTGAAACAGGAAACTATGCAGGAGCTGTAGAAGCCTTTGACAGGTTCCTTGAAACAGGAGTACAGGACCCAGAAATCATGCAAAAAAGAGCTTTTGCCCTTTTTGAACTTGGCAGGTCGGAAGAAGCCGTATCTGCAGTAAATTCCCTTCTTGAGCATTCCGCAGAAAACCTAACCGGAGAAGGCACAGAAAATGAGCCAGAAAAAAGCCCAGAAGAAAATTCCCGGTTCTGTCAGGAGCTCCTCGAAAAGTTTGCATCCACCCTGATAGAGCTCGGAAAACCTGAAGAAGCTCTGCTGCCGCTTGAGAAGCTTGCAAGAGAAGGATCAGCTTCAAAAGAGACCCTTTACGACAGAGGGATAGCTCTTCTGGAGCTTGGAAGGCAGGAAGAAGCCCTTGAGGTTTTTTCAGAATTACTTGAAAATTATCCGGACTTTAAAAAAGCATGGTATGGAAAAGGACTTGTGCTGTTTTCACAGGAGCATTACGAAGAAGCCCTTGAAGCCTTTGAACAGGCTGTCCTGGACCAGGGAGATGGGTCAAAAATAAATGACCCTGAATTGGAAGATGCCTGGACTAAAATAGGGCTTGCCCAGCTTAAAACCGAGAAGTATGAAGATGCCTGCGATACCTTTGAGAAGGTCCTTGAGAAAAAACCGATGGCTGCTGATGTATGGTACTTAAGCGGCCTTGTCATGAGAGGGCTTGACCAGAATGAGGAAGCAGTGGAAGCTTTTGATAGGGCTCTGGAACTAAAACCCGCTCTTAAAGCTGCCCAGGAACAGAAAGGGCTTGCCCTTCTTTCACTTTGCAGGTATGAAGAAGCCAGGGACGCCTTCAGTTCAGCCCTTGTCGAAAACCCTGAAAATGTAGATGTTCTTTACAGTCGCGCAGTTGCCAGTTTCAATACCCTCAACTTTGAAGACGCTGTAAAAGATCTTGATAAAGTGCTCCTCTTTGCCCCTGACTTTCCGGGCTATGCCGACGTTTGCTATATGCTGGGGATTGCCAGTATAGAGCTTCAGGATTATAAAAAAGCCCTCCAGGCTCTTGACATGGTCCT
>DUGS01000168.1:17485-22720 GCA_013331265.1 Methanosarcina sp. | reverse complement strand
GAATACTATCTTAATGTTAACAACCATAGAAGAAAGATGAAGGTCCAGAAACTGAAAATGGCTATTTTCAGGCGTACTTAAGGAGGCCACCTGGCCTGAGAAAGTAGCTGCTGGATAGGCATCAGGAGATCTATGGGAAGATCTTATCCTGAAAAATGGAGGTTCAATATGGCAAAAGAAGAGATTTTAAATGCTTTAGCTGATGCTGTCGTCGAAGGTGACGACGACATTGCAGAAGAATTTGCACAGAAAGCCCTTGACGAGGGACTCGACGCATATGAAGCAGTCGTTGAAGGCCTCGCAAAAGGTATGAACATTATCAGTGACATGTACGAAAAGGGAGAAGCTTTCGTTCCGAGCCTTCTGCTTGCAGCAGATGCAATGTATGCTGGAATGGAAATCCTTATCCCCCACATGAAGGCCGACGCAAGCGCTGGTCCCCAGAACGTTGTCATCGGTACAGTTGAAGGAGACGTACACGATATCGGGAAAAACCTGGTCAAGACAATGATGACCGCAGCCGGTTTCAATATGATCGACCTCGGTGTCGATGTCCCTCTTGGAAAATTCGCAGAAGCTGCAAAGGAAAACAAGGCAGCAGCTATTTCCATGAGCACTCTGATGACCACAACAATGGGAGGCATGGAAAAGGTTATCGAACAGCTTCAGGAAGAAGGTATCAGGGACTCACTTGTGGTTATGGTCGGCGGTGCACCTGTTTCAAAAGAATATGCAGAATCAATCGGAGCAGATGGAACTTCCCGTGACGCCAGTGGAGCAGTCGAAACCCTTTCCTCACTTGTCAGCTCACTTCCTGCCGATGCATGGAGCGATTCAGCAGTCGTAGCAAGCAAGATGAAGTACAAAGAAATTCTCGCAAAGAAGGGTGCTAGAGAAGAGATCGACATAGGACTCGTCACAGCTGAGAAGATCCTTGCAGAATACGACTCCATTGTGCCCAAGTTCAATGAGACCATGACCAAGAAAGAGAGGTTCGTCGCCGCTTTCCAGGATAAGAAAGTAGACAGACTCCCAATAGCACCTCTCATCTGCGGCCTTTCCAGGAAGTTTGTGCCCTGCACTTACGCAGATTACTCTACAAAAGCAGAGAAGTATGCAGCCAGTGTAGTCGCAGGTACCAAGTACTTCAACATTGACAACTTCGTAGGCCTTACTGACCTCTGTGTAGTTGCAAGCGACTTCGGTGCAACTATCAGGGTTCCTGAGGAAGACACACCAGCAGCAATTGGCCACCTTGAAGACTATGAAACCATGGAAGTCCCGGAAATCAAGGAAGGCACCCGTGCATACAACCTGATCCAGGGCAATAAGCTTGCAACCGAGAAGGCAAAGGAAATCGACGCACCTGTAACCGCCCTTTTCGAAGGTCCACTGGTAGCCCTGACCCAGATTATGGGAGCAACCCGTGTCCTCTCCGACCTCAGGACAAACCCCGAAGTAGTCCTCAAAGGTCTCGAAAAGACCACCGAGTACTGCAAGGAAATGACCAAAATGATGTTCGAAGAAGCTCAGCCCGACAATCTCTGTCTGGCAACGCTCTGGACTAACAATGTCATCCTCAGTGCAGACGAATATATGAAGACAGAAGGCAAGGTCATGCAGAATGTCTTCGCTCCTCTCTACAAGGAGTACAACAAGCCAATGGTCGTCCACAACTGTGCAGATGCTCCTCACTGGGATCTGATCAAAAAGTGGGACACAAAGTACTACAGCTATACCTTCTACCCAGATAAGGTAAACAAAGGTTCAAAGGACTACAAGTACCTCATTGAGAACTACGGCAAAGATGTCATGTTCGCAGGTGAAGTCAGCCCGGTTGTTTTCCTTGACAACAGCCCAGAAGGCATCCAGAAGATGAAGGCAGACACTATCGCCTTCCAGGAAAACGTCCTTAACGCTCTTAAGGAGAATGGAATGCAGTCCAAGTACGTGATCTCTACTGGATGCGAAGTTCCACCAAAAGGCCCGTGCGACACCGTTGCTGCCCAGACCTATACTGCAGCACAGACAGGTCCGGAACTCTTCAAGAAGATCATGGGATAAACCCGTTAAAACCACTCAATCAAAAAAGGCAATGCAAAAATTGTTGCTTGAGAGGGCGGACATTTTTTGTCTGTCCTTTCTTATTTATTCATTTCCAGAAACTTTCAAAAACATATTAAGACTGAAAAGTATATATATGAAGAGATTACTAAGGGGAAAAAATAAATTTAGCAAAATCTTCATATTTAAGATTAAATATTTACAATTTAATCAAATATCTACAAATTAAATAGAGATAGATATTTTAACCAAAAATAAATATTTAAATTAAATATCCATGAGTTAAGTCAGATATATAGGACTCAGGAAAAAATAGGAGTAAATGAAATCTCCACATATCCCCACAAAAACCCTGAATAATCAAGAAAAAATATCACGCTGATGACAATGCTTCTCCCTCTCTAAAGCATTGTTATCCAAACCTCCAAAAAAGTAAATAGACCTGAAAAGTTCCTCAGAAAACACTTTTGCCATTTTAGTGTATCTCGGGGAAGTAAGGTCAAAATCCACGGAAAAAGGTTCAACGCTCCAAGCCTCAAACCTCCAGGCCTGAGAGATTACGAACCAGAAAAATCAGGTGAAAACGCTAACAGCCTCTTTTTGCCATTTTAAGAGCTGAAAAAGCGTTGAGAATCCTGAAAACCTTCAAAAGATCGGTATGCTCCAGAACTGTCTGGACCCTCCAGACAGGAAAAGGAGCAAAAACCCGATCGTTAATTATACTCACTTAAGTACTCTTTTTTAATGCCACATATGTGTATTAATTTATATAATTAGTTCACAGATATTTTAAATGAAAAATATAAAAGTGATCCTGCTCATATTAAAGCTCAGAAGAAAAAAGCTTCAATGGCTTAGTGCAATAAAAAGAACTTTAATGGCAGGTTTAAATGGCAGACTCCGAATTAAGAGACCGTTTCCTGAATATACTGCATGGGAAAGCTGTTGATAAAGTGCCTGTTCTTTCTGTGACTCAGACGGGAACTGTTGAATTAATGAAAAAGAGCGGAGCATCCTGGCCTGAAGCCCATTTTAATGCTGAAAAAATGGCAGACCTTGCCCTTTCAGCCCATACTTTAGCAGGCCTTGAAGCCGTTCGTTACCCTTTCTGTCTCACTGTACTTTCAGAAGCTCTGGGATGCAGGGTTAACCCGGGCAGATATGATATTCAGCCATCTCCAGGGTCCAGCCCTTTTGCAAAGAAGCCGGAAGAGCTCGAGCTTCCCCAGGATTTTGCGGAGAGAGGGAGGATTCCTCTTATTGCTGATGTGACCTCCATCCTGAGAGAAAAGGCAGGCGAAGAAGTCCCCCTTATAGCAGGTATGGAAGGCCCTGCGTCCCTTGCTTCAAGGCTGCTTGGCACTTATAATTTTCTTACCTGGATAATCAGAAAACCCGAGACTTTGAGGGAATGCCTGAAGGTCACGGGATTGATCTGTTCCGAATACACAGGAATCCTGTCCGAAGCCGGGGCAGATGCAGTCTGCATAGTAGACGGGATAGCAGGACCGGATATGCTCGATCCCAGACACTTTGATGCCCTCATAAAACCAAAGTATGAAAGGCTCTGCAGGTCAGGAAAAGGAATGAAACTCATACATGTCTGCGGGAACTCAACCCCCATTCTTGAAACCCTTTCAGAATGCGGCTTTCAGGGGATCAGTATAGAGGAAAAAGTAACCGACCTGCGTGCTGCAAAAAAACTTGTCGGGAAAAGGACAAAACTGATAGGAAACATTTCCTCTTCAGGAGTTATGCTTAACGGGACCTGTGAAGAGATAAAAGGAGAAGCACAGAAGTGCCTGCTTGAAGGAATCGATATACTTGCTCCCGGGTGCGGGATTGCCCCAAAAACCCCGACAAAAAATATTAAGGCACTTGTCGAAGCGAGAGACGAGTATTATCACCCGAATTTCGCTTCGGGAGCACGAGGTCCTTTTCGCTGCGCTCAAGAGGACTAATTTTAGATAAAACGCACATGAAATTTTCCAAATGGATTCTAGCAAAGAACTATGCTCAAGAAGGCTAACTGCTAAATAGAGGGTGTTTTTAAAATTGGAGAACCCCCTCTTTTCCAGGATGGTTCGTGAAAGTATTTGTTTTGATAGCATTAACAATACTTGTATATGTGGTGTCAGTCCACATTATACCGCTTTTAGAGCCGGAACTTGTAATTTCTGCTTCAAGTAGAGTATGGTCTTTAGATTGATATTCAAGAGCTTTAGTTATAGTCTGGCCATCAGCTGAAGGTGCTTGAATTATAATGCCATACTCATCTCTATCAGGTTTCAAATCTATATAATTTTTCAAAAATGATGCTTCGTCACCGATGCTCAATCCAGTTAAAGGTTGACCTGTGTATACATATAATCTTTCCCCGATTATTTCATCTGCTTGCCATTCAAAACATGCACCATCCCACTTGCTCATCAATTGATTCAAGTTTTCATTAAATTGTTGTTCATTTATCTTACTTGGGGATAAAGATTCATCCAGTTCTTCTGTCCAGCTAGAAGGATACAAAAACCCTTTTTCAGCTGCACTTGCCTCTGACATCCAGTACTCAAACTGCTTCCCATCTGAAAATGTAAACAGGTGTAATTCTTCTTGACTACTGGTACGATGTTCCAAGGCATACTCTTTCATCCAGTTGTCCACGTTAGTTGAATATATGGCCGAAACATGATACTCAACTAAAGGCTTTCCATCTGGAGTTTTACTGACATTCATTTCAACTGATATTTCGGACTCTTTTGTCGTTTTTGAGTTACTAACTCCTACAATAATAATTAGAACTGTAAACAAGAATAATATCCCAATTATCACATTCATTTGATTTTTGGACACCATTAAATCTCTTTCCTTTTTATTCGTTTTCGAGTAAAAACTTGAAAGCCCATGAAGCTTTCTGTAAGTGATATTCTTTGCAGTGCATTATCCCCCAAAATAAATCATAGGCTATGTAAAATGATACCCCTCAAAAATCAAGGCCCCCTCAAAAATCAAGGCCATTACTGAAATCAAGACCCTTTACGATAAGCTGCGAATTATGTTATATAGATTTAAGACTAAAATTTAGTTAAAAATAAACTGAAAAACAGTGAATAACTGCGCAGCCGATTCACTGCTTGAAGTTAATCCTGTAAGACAGTATCCTGAGTATACAGTATC
>DUGS01000168.1:14477-17288 GCA_013331265.1 Methanosarcina sp. | reverse complement strand
TATCCTGAGTATACAGTATCCTGATATGGACAGGATAGAGGTTATTTTTCATAATTTTCAACGACTGCTGCAAGTGGAGTATAAAAATGTACGGGATTGCACTTGACCTGGGTACCAGCGGCTTTAGAGCACAACTTATAGACCTGGAAACAAAAAAAGTTGTAAAAACTGCTATGACGATGAGGCACCCTCTGCCAGGGGGCAATGTAATTGACCACCTGGACTTCGCACTCGAAGTAGGGGGAGATGTTGCAAATAATATCATACTGGACGCGGTAAGTAAGATTATTGATACTTTTGATATAGACCCTGCATGCATTAAGAAAATGGCTGTATGCGGAAATCCTATCCAGCTTTCACTCTTCCAGAACTCGGAGATCAGGGACCTTGCTTTTGCCGGAAAAAACATGCAGAGACGGCTTGGAGTCGAGAACGTGGACAGGAGTTCCAGGGTCTTTCCGGCATCCGAACTTTTCAGGGGAGTCCTCGACCTGCCGAACTGCGAAATAACCATACCTCCGGCTATTGCCCATGAGATTGGAGCCGATGCCCTGGCAATGATGATAGAAACCGACTTTCTGAACCAGAAAGAGGCCTCCATTGTCACAGATTATGGTACGAATGCAGAGATGGCGATAAAAGTAGGAGACCGGATTATCACGGGCAGCGCGGCTGCCGGACCTGCAATTGAAGGTCAGGGCATAAGCTGCGGGATGATTGCAAGTCCGGGCGCTATTTCTGATGTAAATATCGAGAAGGATAGTAACGGAAAGGACTGCTGGCGGCTTACGGTCCTGAATGAAAAAATGGAAAGCAGGCCAGGGGACCTTATAAACCCGGTTACCGGAGAAACTGCGGAGAAAGGAGAAATCGAGGCAGTGGGAATTACCGGGACTGGAGTAATTGCAGTCATTGCCATTGCAATGGAAACAGGAATTATGGAACAGCCTCCTAAACTGCCCAATGGAAGGCTGATTCTTGGCAACGGCATAGAAATCACAGAAGAAGATATTGCAGAAGCCGGAAAAGCCATAGGGGCGATCAGGGCAGCTCAGCTCACACTCCTGCTTGAAGCAGGGGTCCCTTTCGAAAAACTCGAAAACGTCTACATGTCAGGAGCTTCCGGCACATACGTGGACTGCAGAAAAGCCAGAAAAATAGGTTCCTGCCCGGACTTCTCAAAGAAGGCTGTTCAGTTTGGAAACACTTCAATCGCCCTTGCACGCGAGCTTATTCTGGACGAGTCCAGACTTAAGGAGATAATTGCTCTTGCAGGCACTATAAAAGCCGACCACCTGATGATGGCGACCAGCGAGACATTCAAGAACATTTACACATGCGAGCTTTCTTACTGGACCGAAGGTATGAGTATGAAGCTCTACAAGAAATATTTCAGAATGTACAAATATCCTCCTCTTCCGGAACCCATAGAGAATGCAGAAATGGTGAAAAGAGCTTCCAGAGACATCGAAGAGACAGGAAATGTGCCTGTAGAAATAGTAGAAGATATCGGGATCACCATAGAAGTTCCTCTGGAAAGATGTCTGCAGTGCCAGCGCTGCAACAATGAATGCCCGGAAAATGCCCTTGTGACCATAGAGAAAAATGGGAATTTCTTTGCAAGCTGCAGGACCCAGGACTGCCTCGGGACAAGCTGCAGGCGCTGTGTCCGGGCCTGCCCGATAAAAGCAATAGATTTCAAAAATATTGCAGCTCTTAATGTAAACGGGCTTCAAAAAGGTAGTTTGACCGGCGGAATCTACTGACGGAAGTGTCTTAGAAAAATTATAGGCAGATACAAACTGGAAGGGGTGCAAAATGACAAAAATAAGCGTATCTTCACGCATCTGCGGGATAAAACACACTGTAAAAGGGAGGGTTGAAGGAAACAAAATCATTGTAGAAATTGACACTCCATGTGAAAAGTTCAGAGAATTCAATTCCCTCGAAATCCCGATTCAGGAACTGTCCTATATCGAGAAAAATCTCATAACTGAGATGGAAAGGCAAATAAACTGCTCCTTTGAGTGTACTAAAGAATGTGCTCTGGACTGTACAGAACAGTGTCTTATTCCCTCTGCTGTATTCTCTGTATGCGCTACAGAAAAAAAACTGGTAGAAGCAAGGTTTGTGAAAACACCTATTCTTGAAACCACAGAATGTACAGCTTCAGAGTTTAAGTGACTGCAAATCAGGGCCTTTATAAAGGCCTTTTATACCCCCTGTCTTCTTATTTGATTTTTCTTCTTATTTGGTTTTATTTATTGGTATTGGTTCATCATAAAAAAATGAAGGATCTTGTTCATGTTCAGTGATTCAATTTCAGAGCTGACATTCTCCGGGATGTTATTCACAACAAATGCTCCGTATCCATATACGACTACGGACTGCTCCGACTTTAATAGAGCTTACGAACTTGAAGTACAAAATAAGTATATTCAGAGTTGTGACTGGTAAGTGTTTTAAACAGTTGAAGGTTTAATGCTATCGATTTCTCAGTTCAACCGCGTAAGTCCTACTTATTAAGAGGGCTTAAAGACAGAAAAACGAGACATAGAAGCCAAAGGATAATATCAAAAAGAATTAAAAATATCAAAAAGAATTAAAAACAAGCTTTCTGTAAAAATTAGAGCTAGAAAAAACGTAAAATGTCTGGAACCCTAACCTGAGAGAGTTTTCTCAAATTTTAACAGAAATCTAAAACTCCAGACTTCCCATAGTTTTATGGCAGAAAGGAAAGAGAGTTAATTCAAACTCTCTCTAAGATGCTATTAATCTGAATTTTTTGCACAAATTTAAATTTGCATTTAC
>DUGS01000168.1:11521-14256 GCA_013331265.1 Methanosarcina sp. | reverse complement strand
CCTGCCATATTTTTCTGCTGCGTCTACCATTGCCATTATCTTTATAGGCGCTGCATTGACAGGGAATTCGCAGCCCGGAGAAAGGACAAATCCTGAGGGGGAATTAATGCCTTCTTCAATATTCTGCCTGCAGATTTCCACAACTTCTTCGTATGAACTGGTCAGGAAGAGCGGGGGATTGATATTTCCACATATAACGTCGTGGTCCCCAAACATTTTTATCTGGTCTTTTATGGGTGTCTCCGGCCCGAAAAGCCAGAAATATTTTCCTGACCAGTTTTGTTCTTCTCTTAACCTTGCATAGTATGGAAGGTTAAGGTTCTGGTTAGCGCAGGGGTGCATAAGCACAGCATGTATTCCTAAATCTTTTACGTGGTCATGGACTTTTTTCATATATGGGTACGCAAATTCCTCAAACATCTGCGGAGAAATCATATTATTTGATTCGGATGGTCATCCATCAAAAGGAAGAAGGCTTTCAGAACCATACTTATTCGCAAAATAATCCAGAGCATTGACGAACATATCACTTACCTTATCCAGTAAGAGGTGGACAGCTTTCGGGTCCATAATAAGCCATGTCAAAAATTCTGACGTATCCGCAACGACCGAGGCTGCAGTAAAATTACTGCCGATTTGTACAGTAACCGGCATCCCAAGCTCAAAGCATCTGGATGCAACTACATCTGCAATCTTATATGCACCGGGCAATTCCCTGTCAAAATCCGGAACTTCAAGCTTTTCAATATCCTCTATGGTATTCACAGGGTGCCTTTTTACAAAGGGTGCGCCCTGTCCTTTTCCATAAGGAAAAGCTATCTCTCCTCCAAATTCCCATGCTCCGCACGATGCATATCCATACATTGGAGTCTGCTCATAACCGTGAAGCCGCATGGACGCAAACTGCGCTTCAAAACACTTATCCCCATCCGCATAGAAATCTCCAAGGGATGTCCCCGTAATTTTTGCAGCATATCCCTCCACAAAAGGGATTACTGGTATACGATCAGGCTTTTGCCCCGACATAACAGCTGCCATGCGTTCTGGCGATGTCATTCTGGCTACCATTGGACAATTCCTCCACAGTATATATTTCTTTTAAATATGTAACTTAAAACATAAATATATACCGAAAAGTTACGATTCAAACAAAAATACTGAAAAAATCACATGTTTTCAACTGCAAGTTATGTTAAGAAACCAGACTCTATGAAATAAAGTAGACATTATAAAATAAATATATTATAAAATAAGCTGGGAAAAATGACTTTTGTACAGAAAGTTGCAGTAAATACCTGATTTAAAAAAAATCAAAAATTCCGTAAACAATTATGAGGAATCAAACCTGGTGTTCAATACAGGGAGCACTATTAAACCCTGCAACTTACTCAGACATTCCGGAAGGAAAAAAGAGGGTATTTAAAAACACCCTCGGTATTTAGTAAAACAGTGCCATGAATTCGTAGAATTCTTTTTCATCTCCTCCGGTTATTTTTACCTTTCCATCTGAAACAGCTTTCTGAGGATCGAGTTTTCCCAGAACCATATTCTTCCAGACCATTGAACTGGTTGTTATGGTGAAATTAGCGTCTTCTGGAACCTCAGGCTGAATCTCAACAATACCCTTACGGACATACAGGGCATAGTCAGAAGATTCGGTGTTTTTCATATCTGTCAGCTGAAGCTCAACAGTAATTTCCTTATCAAGGCATTCAGAAGCGTTGAGACTGACAGCCATTATTCTATGTAGAATGACCATTGGCAATAGGGGAACGAACCTGTCCTCCATAGTGGCAAATGTGAGTTTCGGATTTCCGCTTGTCGGCAGCGTTACCTGTTCAGTCTCCAGGAGATACTCAGACAAGATATAGTTGCGTGTTTGAGCATTAGTTGTATTTTCGGCAATTGCTATCATTGCTGAATTCTTTATCTTGCGTGCCTCAGAATTTTCCGGATCGAGAAGGAGAACGTCGTCAGCGAGTACCAGAGCCCACTCCAGATTGCCTTCATCCAGAGCATTTTTGGCTTTAACTGTAAGCTCGTTAATTCCGCCTGCCAGCTCAGCCGCCATCCTGGCTTCTTCTATGGGAGACTGCGGGAACAGGTCTCTGGATTTACCGGAATAAAAGCCTCTGTACCACCAGAAAATCTCGTATATGTCCCTATCTACCTGCCCATAGTACTCCTGCAAATTAGGATCATTGGCAAGATGGGGCGGCAGCTTGACCACATCCATAATCTCTCCCGGAGTCAAGCCTTTGTTCATGTTTTGCACCGTCTGATCGTGAACAAACTGAATGGCATCACGGCCGTTGGTGAACATAAGGCTGATATTTTCTTCACCTACAACAACGGGCTGTGGGCCATGGGGCAAAACCAGGTATTCAGGCTTGAGACTGCGGCAGACATCTATACTATTGATATAATCCAGCGGATTTCTGGGGAATGCCCCTCTTATAGTCGTAATTGCCGGGAATGCCTGGTAATAGTTGGCTATTTGCACCATTGTATCCTTTTCTGGAAGCCAGACGACCAGCACATCACGTGTCTCACCTGGCACTGAAAGCAGGGTTATATTTACTCCTGCAATGTTTGTCTCCAGCTTATCTTTAACAGTCTTGGTCGGCGGCAAATAACCTGAAGGTCCCCTGATCTGCGTCGCAAAAAGTCCGCCGCCTGCAAACCAGTCGGAATCATTTGCAAATAAACCTCCTGACATTTTGATACCTCCATCA
>DUGS01000168.1:9076-11288 GCA_013331265.1 Methanosarcina sp. | reverse complement strand
TTTTCATGAGCGATAATCTCTGTGTTATTATCGGCAAAAACGGAGGCACCGTGGATATGGCAGTCATGATGATGGGTATAGATGATTGCCTTTACCGGTTTTCTGTCAAAGATGTTATTCAGTTTCTGATTATACGCTTCCTTAACAACCTCTGCCGCGGGTATACTCTCTCCAGGGTCGATGACAATAAGTCCACCTGTACCTTCTATCAGTACCGGATTATCCCTGTTGTACCCACGGGCTACGTAGACCCCATCTGTAACATTAAGGATCGTGGGCGGGAAGAAACCCGCTGTATAGTTCTCCAGTTTAGGATTGACTCCTACCTTTTCGGGCTCAAATGCTGTCGCTGATGTTGATACACATACCATACATACAAAGACAGCAAATAACAAAACCAGATATGTACTAACCTTTATACTTCTCCTCTCCTTTATTTTGAAAAACCTTCTCACTGATAGATAATTTTGTGAGTAAAGTATATTAAGAGATATATATTATGAGAAGTATATTTAGAGGCAAGAATTATTTATTCTATTAATAATTACTGTCTTCTCTTCACTAATTTCCAGTTTATGTCCAAGATAAAACTTATGGAAATAAAGAAATGCCTGCTTTACAGGCAACTGTGTAGGTTTTGACAATAAATTGTTACGATTTTTTACTGCTGTACGACACGAAATTTATTCCTTAAATGGAGGGGGGATTAGTCCCCCTGATCATTGCATTGTCGTAATGAACACGGACTGGGCCTGAGAATGAATCGAAAAGCAGATCGTCGTTATCCAAGTACTGCAGAATTCCATATTCCCCATTTCCGAAGTTCACATCGCCGAAGATAGTCTGGTGGACGGTTTCACCAGTATCCCAGTTGAGTCCGAGAACTTCCCAGCCGTTCGGCTCCCTGTAACCATTGATGAGAACCATATTACTGGATTGACTGTGGACCGGGACCATGCTTGTCGATGAGACATCTGACCGTGTCCATAAAGAACACCATTTATTTATTTTCGCATTCCATTCGAAGCGCTCGGCTCCGTATGAGGTATTATATGCAGGGCCCATGAGCGAGACCTGAAGGATCTTGTTCATATTCAGGGTTGTAAGGTCAGGGTCAACAGTTTCCGGAATGTTATTCACAACAAATGCCCCGTATCCATTGACGACTACGGACTGCTCCGATTGTATCCACTCGGTATCAGCTGGTAAACCACAGGTTACCTGGATCTTATCTGCGATGCGCTGAGACCCCTCGGGGATTTCGTCGCGCCAGAATGCTGTCAGGTTCATCCGTTTGGAACCGTCGGTTATTACCACAAGCTTATCCTCGTCATCGCCGAAACCCATTAGTGTTGGGGTGGATCCTGTGCCTATACCCACCTTAATGATCGGAGGCGCTTCATTGCCCGAATTGGGGTACTCTTGCGCCCACGCACCATCAGTTTCATTATCGGAAATAGCTGTACCGTTCCAGACGAGCTTGTGCATTACACTATCGCTTGCAACATATATACCATTGTTTTCATCGACTGAAATCGAATTGCTGATGTACTCAGTATCCGCAAACCTGTAGAACGATACAGAGTCAGGGTCGAGGTTGCGGTCGATAACTGCGACTCCATTGCTGAACGTGATAATAAGATGGCCATCGTAGGTCATGGATAGGCCGAATAATCTTGCGTTCGCCGGATGGTCATTACCCTGGATCGCAGTGACTACATCTTCTATCACGTAGCGTTTAGTTATGCCTGCAGATGGTTTGCTCGGATCTTTTAATGCAAACGCGTACAGGTTACCTCCAAAATTGGTGTAAAGTACGTCCTCGTTATCGACTACCGAGTACATTCCATTTCCGAAGCGATCTGCGTAATTATCACCGAAAAGAGATTTTAAGTACTCATCCATTTCATCTACGTTCATTCCCACAACAGATGACTCGCCTAAAATGCTTAAATTTTCATCCGGAATAGCAGGTAATGCACCGTTTGATGCATCGGCAAGAGCTTCATATTTTGCCACAGCAGTCCACTTCCCGCCAGTCATATTAACATAGCTTACACGATCGCTGCCGACTGCCCACATATAATTCTTGTCAGTAGAGGCAAGAGTAATTATGTTCATTGGACCGCCATAGACAACTGGTTGCTTCGTCAAGTCAACATTGTAAGTACCGCGAGGAGGACCATAAGGTGTAGAGTCGCTCTGGGAAGAG
>DUGS01000168.1:0-8951 GCA_013331265.1 Methanosarcina sp. | reverse complement strand
GGTGTAGAGTCGCTCTGGGAAGAGTCAAAGTGCGTGATGGCATAAAGTGGGGATGCCAGGTAAGGATTGACAACCGGCTCACTGACATTTGACTCATTACAGGAGTTTTCAGCTACCGACATGCAGGCGGGTGTGGTAGCTGTGCACCCCGCGGCGTAGGCGGTTTGGATGACACCTAAGAGCATGATAACACACACAGAGACGGCAATCGATGATACTAATCTTCTATATGATTTCATCGGATCTTCTATAGTTTTCATGAGTTGCACCTTTTGATTAATTAACACTTGTATAGAACTTACGAACTTGAAGTACAAAATAAGCATATTCAGAGTTGTGACTGGTTAGTGTTTTAAACAGTTGAAGGTTTAATGCTATCGATTTCTCAGTTCAACCACGTAAGTCCCAGATATCAAGAGATATATATTTTGACAAGCATATTTAATACCCAGAAGTATTTTTTCTATCAAGAATTACTGCTTTCTCTTCAGTAGTTCGAATTGGGACGTATTCGTCTAAGAACGAAAGAAGCTATCTCTTTTACGAATAGATTATAAAAATAAAAATACGGATAGAGAAACTTTTGAGAAAAAGGCCTGTAATAATTGTTCACCACTGTAGAAAAAATTGACTTACCAGTAATCCATAAATATTGTTAGAAGGTGTTATTCAAACGCATAACCCCTGATAGGCCAGTACTTGAGCTTTAGCTAGATATCAAGTATTTAGGAAAAGAAAAAGAAAAAATTGCTTTTGAATATAAAAATTAGGTGCCCGGAGCGTGACTCGAACACGCGACCTCCAGATATCTCAGGAGATTAAAGACGCCTCATATAAAGTCCCTATGAGTCTGGCGCCCCAACCGACTAGGCTATCCGGGCTTGCAACACACAGATGTATTAACATATATTAAAGGGTAACGATTGGAAGAGGGAAAAAAGGGCTAAAAGGCAGGACAATGGTAGTCATTGACGTTAGAAAGACCGATAAAAATCGCTTAGAAATATATGAATATTGAGCAGGGCTCAGACCTTCTTCTTATAACCGCTCTCCGTTCAATCGTAAACGGGCACGAGGATGTTATTCCTGAAACCGTTACGAGGTGTCCCTGAGGCTGAAGTCATTGAGCTTGCAGAACCCCTGAAGGATGCGAAGTTTGTCTGTAATTTCTTTGGAATGGGAGTCACACAGTCCCGCTCAAAGTACAAGAACGGAGATGCCGGAAATCCGAAAAAAAACGAAAGATTGTGGACAGCGTCTCTGAAAATGCGTCTTCGGAAATGCTAAGGTTATCAATGCAGAAGTCAGGCTCACCATCAAGGAATCTGAAAAACTTGCAGCTTATATTGCTGGGGATGAGGAAAGAACGTAAGCGGCCTCAAATCTGCTTACTGATTTTATAGCTATTTTAAGTTTGATATTATTTTTGATTTAATAACTTTAATTTTTAAAAGGGATAAAAAAGAAAAAGGAAAAGATCAGATTACTGAATGATCAGTAGCCTGTTGCTTCTGCCAGCTGCTTGATAGGAGTTTCTTCAGCAGTATTTCCGAAAACTACTATCACATAGTTTTCATTGCTCCAGATATAGGAGTATCTGGGAACAGACTTTCCTCCGACTGTAATGTAGTCGGTGATTTTTACGGCAGTATGTCCGTTAAAAGAAACCTCCGTAAAACGGGAACCATTACTTAGTGAAGGGAAAGAGGTTTTGTATGCGGTGATGAAATTGTTTGCAGCTTCCTTGTCTTCTAGCTCAATCACATCTATATGATATTCAGTTTTATTGGAGTCTTTGTAGATCCCTTCAGAGACATTAAGGACCCCGGAGACATTTTCAGCTTTGTAATCGCTTTTAGTCTCATCTATGGAGAGTGGAATGGTATCAATATACTCAAAGCCTGCAGGAAGGGATTCAAGCGTACTTATCCCAGCTGCATCTTCATCAGAAATTGAGTTTGTTTCCGGATTGTCCGTATCTGTCCCGTTAACTGCAGGATTGTTGCCTACGCAGCCTGAAAATGCGATCATCAAAACCGCAAACACAGATACTAAAGCTATTATTTTTTTCATAAAATCACCTTGATCTTAAACCCCGAAACCAGTAGTTTATAGAATCAGGATTTCAGATTTAAAAGAATCGCCAGAACTAAGAAATTCGCAAATATAAAGTTATCTGCAAGAAGAAACAAAAAAAGAATTTAAAAGAGAGAAGGGTAGGAAAACCCTTCACTCAGAAAATTTAGTTGTTCCTCCTGACGAGGTAGACGACTGCAAGGAGTCCGACAAGGCCAAGGACAGCTCCGAAACCTGGAGTGTCTTCTGGAGTGGTCTCAGTCTCTGCAGGTTTTGTTGGTTCCTCGGTTGGTCCCTCGGTTGGTCCCTCGGTTGGTCCCTCGGTTGGTTCCTCAACGGTCTTATTCTCTTCAGGCTCGGTCTTATTCAGGTCCTCTTTAGGTTCTTCCTTTGTCCCTTCTCCGAGAGTCTTCTCGACGAATGGGTAGTACCTGATTTCAGTGGATGGAGTGTCAGCGACCTTAAAGAACATGCCCTGGCCAATTTCTACTTCATCGTCTCTGGTCAGAGTGAAGGTGTCTTCGTTGGTGATGGAAATGGTGTCGCCCTGGATTGAAACATCGTCGAGGTCACCGAATTCATCATCAGACTCGATCTTCATTGCGTTTGCGTAGTCAATGAGCCAGATACCTTCGATCTGGGCAATGCTGTCGACTGCGCCCTGGAAGACCTGGTTGACATGCACTCTGAGGACAATGACATCGTCTTCGTCCTGGATGTCATCAAGTTCAACTTCCCAGGTGTTGCTGCTGTTGCTGGTACCGACTGAGATGATTTCATCATCGACGAATTCTCCGTCCTTGGTGAACTCGAGCCAGACTTTCTCACCGTCAACATCGACCTGCTTGGCTTCAAGAGCATAGCCCTCCTCACCAAGGTCAAGCTGTTCACCGGTTCTGAGGGTGTACTTGTCATCGCTGTCCATGATGAGCTTTGCAAGCTTGTCAGCTTTGTCAGGGTTGATTGGGATGTACTCTTCTGCGAAGAAGCCGATCACAGGGTACTTGCCCCAGCCAAGGGAAGGCTTGGAGTACTCATAATCAACGTTCTTAATGGTGGTTGAATACTTGAGACCTCCCTTATCAATAACGTTTCCTTTAAGCTTGGAGACGCTGAGAGATTCTGTTTCGACGTCATCATTGAGGTCATAGTAGAAGCCTGCGAAGTTGGCTGCATCCCAGGTAAAGTCACCTGTACCGGAAGCGACCTGTCCTCTAACTTCATAGGTGCCTGGTTCTGTGATTTCCTTCATTGCATAGAACCTGAGCACATTGGAGCTGGTGTCAGCTGTCTTGAAGAACAGACCCTCAGCAATTTCATCTGCGCTGTCCCTTGTAAGGGTGAAGGTGTCTTCGTTGGTGATGTTAAGGGTGTCGCCCTGGATTGAAACATCATTAAGTTCACCGAATTCATCATCAGACTCGATCTTCATTGCGTTTGCGTAGTCAATGAGCCAGATACCTTCGATCTGGGCAATGCTGTCGACTGCGCCCTGGAAGACCTGGTTGACATGCACTCTGAGGACAACGACATCGTCTTCGTCCTGGATGTCATCAAGTTCAACTTCCCAGGTGTTGTCACCGGTACCGACTGAGATGATTTCATCATCGACTAATTCTCCGTCTTTGGTGAACTCGAGCCAGACTTTCTCACCGTCAACATCGACCTGCTTGGCTTCGAGAGCATAGCCCTCACCACCCTCACCAAGTTCGAGTTTTTCACCGGTTCTGAGGGTGTACTTGTCATCGCTGTCCATGACGAGCTTTGCAAGCTTGTCAGCTTTGTCAGGGTTGATCGGGATGTACTTCTCTGCAAAGAAACCGATCAGGCTGTAGTTGCTCCATCCAAGAGATGGCTTTTCGTATTCGTAAGCAACTTTCTGGATTTTAGTTGTGTAAACAATTCCGCCTTTTCCAATGACATTGCCCTTAGTGTCGGATTTGTCTACAATGGAAAGGGTTTCAGTTGTTACGTTATCGTCAATGTCGTAATAGAATGCTGCAAACTTAGTAGCATCGATTGTAAGGGTGGTACCGTCGCCATATGTGTCAATAATGTCGTCGATATCAGAGCCGTTGTACACTGGACCGCGGATCTCAATTACGTCTGCTGCACTTGCGGCGGATGCAAATACAGTGAGAAGCATGAGAGCAGCCAATGTTACTGCTGCAAATCTCTTCATTTTATTGTTTCCTCCATGTTTGTTAAGATATATCGTATGTAAGAAGAAGTGTCGGGATCGAACACTTAAAGGGTTTCACCATTCTTCACCAAATCAGACATGTCCATTTCGTCGATTGCCGAAGAGGATTTCATTCCCTCCTTATCCCTCTAAATTGGATTACAAGTGTTCTATAAAATAATTGCATTATTAAATCTTTTGTGGTCTATTTCAGAAGAATTGAAGAGGAAAAGCGCAAAACAACGATTCAAATGACGGTAAATGTCGAAAGAACCTGAGCAGAATATTCGTCAGAGGTTAATATACAGGATAAAGTAGAAACGCTTATAAAACAATATGGAAAAAAGATAATATGTTTAAAGATGCAGCTAAATAATTTGAAACAATACTAGTTTTAAAAAAAACATTATGTAAAACCCTCTAACTCGTTTATTATCCCTTATTGAAAACGTCTTCAAATCATGAAAATATCCAGAATTTCGCGCGTGACTGCTTCGTTTTAATATTAGATAGGTAAGAGTTTGATTTCATGACAGCTTAAACGATTTTTTACTAACAGGCAAGGCACATTCAAGAAAGAAGCCGTCTTGGAAAGAAGCCGTCTTGAATACTCTATAATGCGATTTTTTTTAGATATGCCCTATAACTTAGGCACCAGGCAGCAGGAAAACATCTATTCAAACGTATTAATTCAGGTATCAGTCAGCAAAAGGCTGGCAATTAATTGTGGGTAAAAATGTCGTAAACATATTAAATAATTCACATATTTCATGCACAGACTTCCATTAATTTTATAAAAATAAAAATAAGAGATTTCCTATTTTGTACGGCATATAGTGTAACATACAGAATATTAGAAATTGACGATATAACAAGCGAAATATAAAAATAGGAAAATATAAAGAAGAGAGGGGGAATTACTTGAAGAAAAGAAACCATGAATATAAGGCACCCTGATATTCATATACAGAAGTAAATATAAGACTTATTATATATGAAAAGCACAACATAGGATAAAAACAATAAGGGGTATCAGTTTTGGAATGTCAAGATATTATCCAGGATGTCCTCTGCAGGATAAAAGCCATGAAAGGCGTGGAAGATACATACATTTTAAATGAAGAAGATAAGGAAAAAATATTTGAGCTTGAGAAAAAAGCCGAAGGGGCAGTTTTGATGGGCATGGGAATCGGAGATAATCAAGGAATCAAGGAGGTTCTCAAACGCCAGTTAATCATAGCCTTTACAACCAATATGGACTATGTCTGGCCTGAAGGGCCCAATGTGGTTCTCATGCAATACGGGGAAAAAGTAGGTGAAGATGTTTATGACCCCGAAAAACTCGAAGAGTGTAAAAGATGCACGGATATGCTGGTGATGGGAAATTTTGTAATTTATAAAAATGTAGTACCAAAGCCAAAGGATGCCAAAAAAGAACCTATGATCGTTGTTCTCCCCCCTCAAAAATGTAAAGATTTAGAGTGCGTGGGCGGCATTGCCAATATTGTACTGGCATCTCCTTCCACTCCTTCAGATGAGTATATTAGATCTGCCATGGGCCTTAAACCAGCAGTGGGCCTGGGAACTTTTATTATAGGATTCGATTTCTGCTGAGCAAAGTCAGATAAAGAAATTGCACCCAGCGAACCAATGAATAAGTGAACCAATGAATAAGTTTTAGCATTAAAACAGTTGTAATACAGTCAATTGGGTCCAATTGCTCAATTGACTATATTATACTATGATCAATAATTATACTGTAATTTATACTATGATCAATACTTATACTGTAATATTAACATCAACACTATCATTAACATCAACACTATACTAGTGCCTGATACAGTCATTGAAGACTAAATTAACGGTCATCAATAAAAAAAGACCAGAATTATCTTTTTTAAGATTCAGTAGCAGGTTTACTTAGCTTATCCAGAGCATCAAAAAATAGGAATTCAAAACTCACGAATCCAGAAGTTCTGAAACCTGAGTACCAGTCCCAAAGAAATCATTTCAGTTGTAGCTGTTACCAAAAGAAAAAGCCGGGAATACAATCCGAAAAGACGGAATTTGATATGAAAGAACCTGATTATAACATGGCCTGCAGGAATATCCTTGAGAAGGTACTTGCTGGCGAGATCAAAGACGAATACCAGTTGAACAAAGTAAAAAAAGATGTGAGTAAACGATATCATCTTTCCAGCCTGCCAAGAAATGGAGATGTCATTATGCAGGGTACACCTGAGGAGCAGGATATAATAAAAGAGTTCCTCAGGCGAAAACCCGTAAGGACGATTTCCGGAGTTGCAGTAATTGCTGTAATGACTTCACCTGCTCCATGCCCTCACGGAGTTTGCCTGCCCTGTCCGGGCGGTCCAAATTCAGCATTTAAATCCCCTCAAAGCTACATGGGAAGAGAACCTGCAGCCATGAGAGCCATTCAACATGAGTTTGACCCTTATGCTCAGGTTCGGTCAAGGCTCTCCCAGCTAAAGGAGATAGGCCACGATGTTGAGAAAGTAGAGTTGATAGTAATGGGAGGCACTTTTTCAGCACGCAGCCTCGACTATCAGGAATGGTTTAGCAAACGCTGCCTTGAAGCAATGAATGATTTTACAGGCACAGAATGGAGAGACAGAGCCTGGAAAATCGGAAAATCCTACCCTTATATCCCGCTTGAAGAGGTTCAGAAAGCAAACGAAACCGCGGATATCCGCAACGTGGGTATAACCTTCGAGACAAGGCCTGATTGGGCAAAAGAGGAGCATGTGGACGAATTCCTCAAGCTTGGAGGGACAAAGGTAGAGATTGGAGTCCAGAGTGTTTATGATTTTGTTTTATCCCGGATGCAGAGAGGGCACGGTGTTGCGGAAATTGTCAAAGCTAACCGTATATTGAGAGACAGCGCATTTAAAGTAGGCTTCCATATGATGCCACATCTTCCAGGGGCAGATTCCGAACTTGACCTGAGAGGATTTAAGAAGCTCTTTGATGACCCGCGTTTCAGACCGGATTACCTTAAAATTTATCCTACCCTTGTGACCGAAGGCACCCCCCTGTACAGGATGTGGGAAGCCGGAGAATATCACGCGCTTTCAGACGAAGAGGCTGCAGAACTTATTGCAGACATAAAAGCTGTCCTGCCTAAATGGGTAAGACTTCAGCGCATCCAGAGAGACATTCCTGCCCATCAAATCTTTGCAGGCGTCAGAAAAAGTAACCTCAGGCAGCTTGCAGAGGAAAAACTCCGGGAAAAAGGAGGAAAATGCCGCTGCATACGCTGCAGAGAGGTCGGACACAACAGCCTGAAAGGGAGAAGGATAAACGAAAAAGATATCGAGCTTACTATAGAAACTTATGATGCCTGTAATGGTAAAGAACACTTTATCGCTTTTGAGGACCTTTCGGCAGATGTCCTTATAGGTTTTACACGTTTGCGCTTCCCGGCTTCTCCCCACCGCAAAGAACTGCAGGACTCTGCCCTTATAAGAGAACTGCATGTATATGGTTCCATGGTACCTGTAGGAAAAGAGGCAAAACAAAAAGAATGGCAGCACAGGGGCTATGGAAAGGAACTTATAGAGCGCGCTGAAGAGATCGCATCCGAATCTGGATACAGGAAACTTGCAATAATCAGTGGAATAGGTGCCAGGGAATACTACCGAAAACTCGGGTATAGTCTTGATGGATTATATATGTCAAAAGTCCTCATGGACTGAGAGCGGTTACCTATCTATGAAAGCGGTTACTTATCGATAATAGGCCATAATGAGTTTTCCAATTCTGATGCTTTATATAACAGGCTGTCTCAAAATTATACCCGATAGCACATTTGGTAAAAGCCTCATATTTTTATAAAGACTCATAATCTTATAACAGCCGTTTTTACTTCCATTAAAAATTGAAATGGGTATTACCCAATTGAAGAATTCAAAATGGTTTTGAGACAGCTTGATCTATTATTTTATTCACCCGGAACAGATTAGCTATTTCTTCTGAGAGCCAGACATATCATAATCCCGAGAATCCCGGAAACTATTCCAAAGCCGGAAAGTTTTTCAGGGGTTTTTTCTTCAGCTTTCTCAGAAGAGCTATTCTTGTCTTCAGAGTCCGCGATTTCAGAAGAGGATGCTGCCCTGTAATCAGGAGAGATAACTTCAGACTCATTTGAACTCAGGGTCATATTGGTCTCTTCTGTGGAATTACCTGCAGGTTTAGTGGCGTTTTTGTCTTCAACAACCACATCTGTTGCAGGATAAATGATGTATCCATTCGGAGAAGTACTGCCCTTTCCCTCATCTGAGGTCTGGAAATACCAGGAATCAGTAAAGTAATTCTTTGTGCCCTTATCGAGGTTCAGGGTAATAGAATCTGAATTTTTGAGGACAATCCCATCTTTAGAAGCTTCTTTTACTTTAAATCCCTGATATTCATCCCCATTTTCAATGACGGTAGTGTCATCTCTGTCAATTAACCAGGTATACTTAAAGACGGCAAAAGAATCAGTAGCACTCACAAAAATGGAGTCCACATAAGTGATGAAGTAAAGCTGGTCCTTTCCGTCCCCGAAGTCCGCAGTTGCAGTAAATGTCTGATTTTCTACAGTCCCGTCTGCATTCACAATTCCGGACTCAAGTTCTTCCCCGTTTTTGGATAAGGAAAACCAGACCTTATCGCCCTCTACATCAACCTG
>DUGS01000166.1:1556-16458 GCA_013331265.1 Methanosarcina sp. | reverse complement strand
TCCTCCCATTCATTTATCCGGGAACCCTTTCTTCTTACTTCTTCGGGACGATCTCATCTATCCTGAGCACGTTCCTCGCCGTTTCCGTGCCTGCTATAATTGCCAGTGTTTTTACGGCTGCCGAATCGTAAACTCTCTGCCCTTTATCCGTCACCTTTCTTGAAAGGTCTATCCTTGCCTCTACTCCTCTTGCATATGAATTTCTCATCTGCACCATTGCATCAACCAGGTTCATTCCCATATTCCTTGCAAGAACAGTCGGAATCCTTTCAAGAGCTTCCGCATACGCCTGGACTGCCAGCTGTTTCTTTCCGTTCTGCGTTGCCGCAAACAGCCTTACCATATGCGCAAGCTCAAACTCTATTGCTCCTCCCCCGTTTACAATTCCCTTATTTTTCAAGAGGAAAGCCGCATTGTTCAGGGCGTCATCAATAGCCTCTTCCACCTTATCAAGCCCGTATTTCACAGGTTCCCATATCAGGATAGTTGCTATTGCCTTTTCTTTCACAGCAATAAAAACAAAATTTTCCCCGTTTTTCTTTTCTACTTTTATGCTGTCTGCTTTTCCGAGGTCACAGGGTCGAATCTCGTCCTGCTGGCTCATCAGTGTTGTACCTGTTGCTTCCGCAAGCTTTTCGAGGTCCTTCATCTTCAGCTTCTTAAAAGCGAGTATATTACTGTCCCTTAGCAGAGTTTCAATATATGGGTCAATGTCTCCTTCGGAAAACAGGACATTTGCGCCAGAATCAATAATTTTTCTTGCAATCTCCCCGCACATCTGCTTTTTCCTTTCCTCAAAAAGTAGTGCCGTCTGCACCGAATCCATTTTGAGGTTATGCTGTGGGTTTAAATATCCGCTTTTAATCTTCAGGTCATAATTCGTAATCAGGACCGCAGGTTTCTCGAATTCGTCCGGCATGTCAACCCTTGCCGGGTTTTCGTCCATGATCAGGCCTTCCAGAGCAACCATTTCAGGCCCTCCTTTCTTTTTAAGTACTTTTATGTTCCTGTTCAGGTCGAACCTTCCAGCCTGCTTTTCGTTCAGGTGATTAATGACTTTGAGTACAATCTCCGTAACAGCTTCTGCCTGCTTCCTTTCAATCCCTTTCCCTGTTGCCGAGCACATTATAGTTGTGCGAACATCCTCTTCCGACGCCTGTTTTATGCTGTACTGCAGCATTTCATATGCTTTTTGCATGGCAAGTTCGTATCCTTCGATAACGATTGTCGGGTGCACTCCTGCCCTTATCAGCTTGACTGCGTTTTTTATTAGGTTGCTTGCAAAGATCACAGCCGTTTTTGTCCCGTCCCCACATGCTTTGTCCATTGATTCCGCAAGCTTTTTTAGGGAAGTTACGAGCGGGTGAAGCACATCCATTTCTTTCAAAATGGTTTTCCCGTCGCTGGTAACGAAAATATCTCCCACAGGGTTTACTATTATCTTGTTCATCCCTTTCGGCCCCAGGGATGATCCAAGCAGCTCATCGATCTCTATTGCTGTCCTTTCAAGCTGGTCAATCAGTCCTTCCTCTTTTACCGGCCCATCAATCAGGATCTTGTCCTTTATTGTCCGTGCCAGTTTTGCCATTCCGTCCCGGCTCTCAAGGCTTGTGCTTCCTGGTGTTTTTAGTTCGCTTGCCATATTTATCCATCATTTGCTGCGATTTTTCTGAATCTCTGATGATTCGGAGAGGTTTATCATATATTCCAGGTAAGTATCGGGGGCTTCCATTGTAAGGTTCGCTTCTGCGAGAAGAACGGAGTGTCTGGAATTCATATTTATGCCTGTATATTCTATCGATCCCTTTGCAGAGGTCGATTCATATTTCACAGAACTTGCTTCAATAACTGAATAACGAAACAGGAAACTCTGAGATGAATAATTTAGTCCCTGTTTATGGATCGCAGGGTGTATAGGACTCGAATAATACCTTCTTTTCTCAGGTTCGGGTACTTTCTGATTTCTCATCCAGTTTCACCTCTTTTACCAGAGTGTTAAGAAGGTTCTCCACTATTTTCTGCTACGTTTTTTGCGTTTTTTGGCCCAGATGTGTTTATATTCTTTTTCCACTCATGTTTTTCTGTTTTTTCTTCCCAATGCCTTTTCCACCGTTTTTAGTTCGCCTGCACTTTTTTGGGGCAAAGGACGCAGGAATAGCGAGAACCTGATTTCTATTTTGATAAATAAAGGAGGGATGAGCCTGCGGCCCATCCTGTTCCTGGCAAGCCAGGAGTGTTTTTCTTAATGAATGGTTTCAACAGGTTTACCCGATGATTTTCTTGTAGAGTTCTGGACCCTTCTCTGATACTGTGTAGGTCTGGGCAGTAATCGCGTCGCATGGTGCTCCTGGTGGCACTTCACAGCCGGTTGCGATTGCATACTTGGACTGCATGCCGTTTTCCTTAAGAGTCTTCAGGACGCTTTCCTGCAGGGCAATGGTGTCTGCCTTCATTTTCTGGAGTCCTTCTGGGCTGTTGTCAAGGAAAACAATCGGGCTGACTTCTCCTGCAAACATGACGTCTTTACCATAGTTGTTGATCAGGTACTTGTGGTCCCTGGAACCCTTGCTGACTTCATCCGGATAGAAGGTGTAGCTGTAGAACTTTGTGTCCCACTTGTTGATAAGGTCCCAGTGCGGGGCATCGGAACAGTTGTGGATGACTGTCGGCTTGTTGTATTTCTTGTACAGGGGAGCAATCCTGTTCTGCATAACTTTGCCTTCAGACTTCATGTATTCGTCAGCGCTGAGGATGACATTGTTCGTCCACAGGGTAACCATACAGAGGTTGTCAGGCTGTGCTTCTTCGAACATGCCCTTCATGATTTCTTCCACATAGGTTGTGGTCTTATCAAGAGCCTTGAGAACTACGTCAGGGTTTGTCCTGAGGTCGGAAAGGACACGTGTTGCTCCCATTATCTGGGTCAGAGCGACCATTGGACCTTCGATCAGAGCGGTCATGGGTGCGCCGAGGGCGTGTGCCTTCTCTGTTGCGAGCTTGTTGCCCTGGATAAGGTTGTATGCACGGGTACCTTCCTTGATTTCCGGGACTTCGAGTTTCTCGTAATCTTCAAGGTGGCCGATTGCTGCTGGTGTGTCTTCTTCAGGGTATCTGATGGTTGCACCGAAGTCTGCTGCGTCAACACAGAGGTCGGTCAGGCCGACGAAGGTGTCCATATTGAAGTACTTGATGCCTGCTTCGACACAATCTGCATACTTCTCTGCCTTTGTGGAGTAGTCCTTATAGGAGCAGGGGACGAATTTCCTTGATACTCCGCAGGCAAGGGTCGTGATTGGGAGCCTGTCAACTTTTTTGTCTCCGAAGGATGCAGTGAACCTTTCAGCTTTGGTCATGGTTTCTTTGAATTTCGGGACTACTGAGTTGAATTCTGCCTTCACTTTCTCAGCGGTTACCAGACCAATGTCGACCTTTTCCTTGTTTACTTTCTGGGCAAGGGATTCTTTGTACTTCATCTTGCTTGATGTAATTGCCGAGTCGCTCCAGGCATTGGCAGGAAGTTCACTTACAAGAGAAGTGAGAGTCTCGACTGCCATGCTCGCATCAAGGGATGTTCCGTCTGCACCAATGCTGTCTGCATATTCTTTTGAAACAGGCGCACCGCCGACCATGACAACAAGGGAGTCTCTGATCCCTTCTTCCTGGAGCTGTTCGATAACAGTTTCCATGCCTCCCATTGTTGTGGTCATAAGTGTGCTCATCGAGATTGCAGTTGCCTTATTCTCTTTTGCAGCTTCTGCAAATTTATCAAGAGGAACGTCACAGCCGAGGTCGATCATGTTGAAGCCGGCTGCAGTCATCATGGTCTTGACAAGGTTCTTGCCGATATCGTGTACGTCCCCTTCGACGGTACCTATAATAACATTCTTGGGAGCGGAGGTCCCGTCTACTTTAATGTAAGGGGTAAGGATGTCCATTCCGGCGTACATCGCATCTGCTGCAAGTAGAAGACTGGGGACAAAGGCTTCTCCTTTCTCATACATGTCACTGATAATCTTCATACCCTTTGCGAGGCCTTCAACGATTGCTTCATATGCATCGAGGTTCTCGTCAAGGGCTTTCTGTGCGAATTCTTCTGCAAGTTCGTCGTCACCTTCAACGACAGCATCAGCTAATGCGTTCAGAATGTCTTCTTTTGCCATTGAAAAATCTCCTTTTTTATGAAAGACCGGATAACCAGTTTTCGAGCTGTTCTTCCGGATTTCTTTTTTCTTAGGTCATTAACGGGTTCCACAGTCCGTTAATTCTCTAAATCCACTAATATACTCCTTAATCCACAAGATGGCCATTTTCCTGAAAATCAGTATCTTCCAGCCGCGGTACATACCGGAAATTTTCCTGAATTCAATACAGGTCGTTTTTCCTTTCAGGCTTAAATGGTCATTATTGACAGATTAACGCTATGATATATAGCTTAATCGACGCTTCTTTTTATCCAAGATCACTTTTTCTCTCCCAGATAAAATATTATTTCCCCTATATTTTTGTCTGGGTCTGACTTTTTCCTAACTTCTTATTTCAAGGTCCGGGGAAATTTGTTGTTTCTTTATTATTATCCTCACATCACTTTTGCAAACATGAGCTTTTTACCCGGGAGTTGAAAATTATCTCCCATTAAAAAACAGCGATTATTGAATATTGTAAAAGCATGTAAAAATGAGGGGTATTAAAAATTTAAAGGTAATAATCGAGAACTACAAATTGAATATTAAGTATGACGCCCTGCCTGTTTCCCCGATCTTTTGAGCCCACCTTATTTATACTATTCGGTAGAAATGCAGGTATTTTATTTCTTTCGATATTGAAAACTATAATATATCTCTGACTTTTGTTTTATAACTTTTGATTTCTTGTGTAATATACTAATTTAAATATTATCTCAACCATCTATATAACGATTATAAATTTACACTGAACATAACTTCAATATTATATTATATATGTTTTCTGGTCCTAAAGATTCTCTACGTTTAGATTATAATTTTATATCGAGTGTGTATCGATAGTTATTCTTTAATGCAAAGGATACATAAAAAGAGCTAGTTTCAAAATGCTTTATTATACAGGTCAATATGGTGCACCCTTGAAAAGCACCGGGTTTATCATTACTGCTCTTAACTAAACGTGAAAACTATCCTTCCCGGAGGATGAGGCGGGTTTATGGGCAAAACTCCGGAGAAAGGTCGTCCGGCTTAACGTAATCGACGCATTGTTGGAAGCTGATAAAAAATGAGTTCCCTCGACGCATTGTTGGAAGCTGATAAAAAATGAGTTCCCTTATAGACTTGATTTTTTTCTCTGAAAAAAGAAAGAATCTCCTTATTCAGTTAGCTGATGGTCCTATGCATATTGATGAAATCAAGGAAATTCTTAATGTAAAGGCATGTGCGGTAATGCCGCAGATAAAAAAATTGAAAGATATGGATATCATTGTGCAGAAGGGAAATGTCTATGAACTCTCGGATATCGGAGAAGTGGTAGTTGAGAAGATGCTCCCTCTCACATCTCTTCTGGAAGTTTTTGATGGAAATAAGGACTACTGGTCAAAACATGACAGATCTCCAATCCCAAGGCACCTGATACAGAAAATTGATATGCTGGGAAAATGCACTCTAGACGAGCCTGACCTGGACCACCTCTTTGAATTTCCAAGTCATTTGCGGGAAAGGCTTTACAGCTCAAAAACCCTTACGTCCTTTTACTCTTACTTCTGCCCTGATTGCCCTTCAATCCAGGCAAGCTGTGCAGAGAACGGAGCTAAAGTGAATCTTATCCTTGATGAAAAGGTCTACAACAGGTTGAAAATCGACTTTGAAGACGAATACAATACCTGCTTGAAAAACAAGGTGTCTCTTTACATATATTCTGGAAAATTAAGACCATCTTCTTTTATGGTCGCGGACACTTTTATGCTGCTGAAGCTCTTTGGAAAAGACGGAGAGTTCGACCACAGGAAAATCATGAGTTTTACCCCGAGTGCTCTTGAATGGGGCAATGAACTTGCACAGTACTACATAGACCGCTCGGAGAAAATAAATTAAAATTCATTGCTAGTGTAAGCCAGAACCATTTCTGGCAATTATTTTCGGCATCCAGTTATTAATCTCAAAAAAATGTTTTAACAGGACTGGGCAAGGAAAAAACTTTAACCTTACTCACCATTCCTTTTTCTTTGCTCTTTTCTATCTTTTTACTCTTTTTTATTTTTTTACTCTTTTCTGACTCTAATATTTACGATTCTCTGTACGTTTTCGTGATGTTTATGTTCATGATGTCCATGTTCCTCATGTCCGGCCTTATTTACATGTATCCCTCTTTTCTCAAAAGTCTCTTTCACAGAGCTGTTTACAGCATCTTTCAGAGCTTCTTTGTCAACGTTTGAAACTGCGGAGAGTATTTTGAATTTCGGGGTGGCTCCTTCTTTTGACTTAATGATGTCTTCCTGAGGTTCTTCGTAATAGATAGTAACGCTCTGCTTTACGGTTTCCAGGCCGTTGTCAAGGAAGAGTTTTATGTGCCCTACAAATTCGGGGTTTAATTTCAGAACCTTTACTTTTATTGTATTCATCAATTCGGTTGTAAGTTCTCTAGCTGTTTCCGTGCTCAATTTTTCTCCGCTCTTAATTGCAAATTCTGCAGAATAACTGCCAACCCCAGATGCTTTAATGGAATCTTCTGTTTCCTGCGGCCCGACAATTCTGGATGTCTCTTCTGCATCAGCGGTTGCCTGGACTTTTTCCGGAACTTCTTTGATATCAACTTCTTTGATATCAGGGAGAATTTCCTTCATGAATTTTTCAAATCTTTCGCCGGTATCTTTTCCTGAAAGCAAAACAACCCTTGCTTCAGGGTTCAACTGCTGAACCGAAGCTTCGAGGATAGGTATCCTTATAGGTTCGATAAGATCTACCTTGTTTATTCCCAGAACCTCGGCATCTATAATCTGCCTCATCGCAAACTCTTTTACTTCTTTCATGAGGTATTTAAAGCGGCTGCCGTCAATCAGGGTCACAAGGGGAGCGATTTTCACTTCTTCGCCGAGGTTCATAAGCTCGATTTCGTTCCTGATAACGTGCGGGAAAGCAATTCCTGTGGGCTCGATCATTATGATATCAGGCTTGTATTCTTTTGCCAGAAGGTTCATTGTTGTCCTCAGCCCGACTTTCAGGGAACAACATATGCATCCGCTTGTAATTTCCTTGGTGTCGAACCCGAACCTCTTTATCACATCACCGTCAATCCCTATTTCCCCGATTTCGTTTACGATAATCGCAACTTTTTTCCCTTTCTCTGCTAGGTATTTACCCATATTGATAATGGTGGTTGTCTTCCCGCTTCCCAGGAAACCTCCAACAACAATGACGTCCACTTTTTTCCTCCATTTTCTGCCGCTTTCTGCTTATCTTCCTTTTTTTATTTTATCTCTAAAGCATTTTGCTGGTAAAACAGGAAATCAATTCAAGGGTACTTTAGACTCTTCTGGTATACTGATGAAGTTTTTTAAATCAAATTTTTGATCTGATATCTTCTTCATTATCTATTGGCAATTCAAATGTGAAGCTGCTTCCTTTTCCGGTTTCACTTTCAACCCAGATCTTCCCTCCGTGAAGTTCCACAAAGTTCTTCACGAGAACAAGCCCAAGCCCTGTTCCGCAGTACTGCCTCGCGGATGAAGAATCTATCTGAGTAAAGGGCTGGAAAAGTTTTTTCTGGTCTTCAGAAGAAATACCTATTCCCGTATCCGTAACTGAAAAAATAGCTCTGGTCCCGCTTTTTTTACATTGGATAGAGATCCTCCCTCCTTCCGGGGTAAACTTGATTGCGTTGCTAACCAGATTATAAAGGATCTGGGTAAGACGGCTTCTGTCAGCCTGAATATCTTCAAAATCAGGTTCTACTTTTAAGTCTATTTCAAGAGTCTTGGCCTGAGCAAGAGGTAAGAGAGTAGATTTCACCTCTTCGAAAACTGAGCCAACGGAAAATTCGCTGTAGCGAAGATCCATTTTTCCGGCTTCCACCTTTGAGAGGTCAAGAATATCATTTATAAGTCCCAGCAGGTGTTTTCCACTAATTGAGATGTTATTGACATACTTCAGCTGTTTTTCGTTGAGTTCCCCAAATATTTTTTCGAGCAGAATATCCGAAAAACCGATGATGGAGTTCAGAGGAGTCCGCAGTTCATGGCTCATATTGGCAAGGAACTCACTCTTTGTGCGGCTGGCAGTTTCTGCTTCTATCCTGGCATCGAGCATAGCTTCTTCCGCCCTTATACGGTCGTTTATATCCCTTCCCACCGCCTGGATGGTGTTATTTTGCATCTGGAGCAGTGAAGCGCTAATATCCATAAAGATGAAAGTTCCATCTGACCGTATCATTCTGAATTCCTTTCGCATGGAGCCTGTCGTCCTTAATTTCATCATTTTGGATCTTGCATCTTCCTTTTCTTCTGGAGAAATCAGTTCTATTATTGATTTTTGTTTTAATTCGCCTTCACTATAGCCGAATGCTTCACAGGCCATTTTGTTTGCTTCGAGTATACGTCCGTTAAAGTCGTGGATTATTATAGCGTCATTTGACTTCTCAAAAAGGTTTCTGTATTTTATCTCACTTCTGGCTATCTTTTCTTCTGCTCTTTTCTGATCACTTACATCTTTCACTACAGCAAGGGAAAGGTTCGGATGCCCTTCAAGTACCTTGGCACTGACTTCTACATCGAAGGTCTCACCATTTGCTTTTCTGTACACCTTCTCTACACGAATAAACCTCTTTTTTCTTAGTGTCTCCATTCCCAAAATACCGTCACCTTTACGGTTGGGAGGCAGGAGACATATCATATTCATCGTCTGTAATTCTTCCCTTGTGTATCCCAATATCTCACATGTTTTCTCATTTACATCCACTATCTGGCCATCAAGCTGATTCAGGAATATCGCGTCATTTGATTGTTCAAAAAGTGCCCTGTATCTTTCCTCATTGCGCTTCAGTTCTTCCTGGGCTTCTTTACGCTCTGTTATGTCCTGCAGTGTACCGATTAATTTTACGACTTTACCATCCTTTATTGCCGGACGGCCAATTGCCCTTACCCATTTATGTTTGCCTTTTGCTGAGATAAGTTCCAGTTCGTGATCGTATGATTCGCCTTTTTCCATAGCATCATTAATTGCCTTTTCTAAAATTCTTATTGAAGTGGGATGATAAATACTCGAGGCACTCTTTAGATCCGCAGGCATATCTTTTTCATAGATCCTTGCAATTTCAGGTGTCCAGGTGATCATCCCAGACATTAAGTCAAACTTCCATCCGCCAATTTTGGCGATTCGACTGACTTCATTCAGGAGAGTTTCACTTTCACGCAGTTTATTTTCTATCTGCTTGCGGTGTGTAATGTCTCTGACAACCGACTGGGTTAAGCCATGATATCCTTCAAGGAGTCTGGCATTTATCTCTACATCAATAATGTTCCCTTTTGCAGTGAGATATTTAGCATCACCCCGTACAGTCCCGTCATTTTCTAACCTTTTCATTGCTTCCTGTCCTTTATTCCGAATTTCAGGGAGCAACAGCTCGTGGACATTCATTTTTTTTAGATCTTCCTTCGAATATCCGAGCATTTTAGAAGCACTGTCGTTCACTTCCAGTATTTGGCCATCGAGATTTCTCACAAAAACAGCATCACTTAATTGTTCTATAAGGGACCTGTACCGTTTCTCACTACGAATGACCTCTTCCTCAGCCATTTTCTTATCAGTAACGTTCAATGATATTCCGTATGTTAGAAAGGTCTCCTCATTCAGGCGTTGGGAAGACCCTATGGTGTTTATCCAGATGGGTTTACCGTCGCCAGAGATTATTCTGTAATCCACACTCACAGGAATGTCAGGTTGCTTAAAAGACTGCTCAAGTGCAGCCATCACTTTCGCCACATCTTCTGGATGGGTGTGCGCAAAAAACTTATCCCATTCACTTTCCTGGACGTCATAAGGGAATCCCAGCACTTTATCAAGAGGTTTGGAAAAATAGGTATTCAGTATGTTTCCTTCTTTGTCAAAGGTAGCTTTCCAGATTGTTGCATCCAGGGAATTAACAATTTCTTCATATTCCTTTTCCTTTCTAAGCAGCATGGATTCTGTATTTTTGCGTTCGAGGATGTTTGCTATCATACCCCCGACAATCTTCAGAACATTGAGTTCGTTATCATCCCAATTATGTATTTTATTTTTGGAATCAATTCCGATGAAACCTTCGAAAATACCGTAACGTGAAAGAGGAATAATTGCAACGGATTTAATACCAAGGTCCTGCAGCATTTTTCGTAGATACCATTTTTCTTTCGGGATTTTATCGACATCAGGAATATTAACAATCTGCAAATTACCCAGTCGTTCAAATACAATCTTTTTCGTATCCCATTTCTCATTGAGTGGTATTTTGGAGGCTACACCATCTGCAAGCCATTCGTGTGTTTTGATGATGTAGTCTGTGTTTTCAGCAACACTGAACAAAAATACACTGTCTGCACTTATGAAATCTACCAGGTCCTTCAAAGTCTTATTGATGTCTCCATCAATGTCTTTAAAGTTACTGTTTATAAAACGATCAGATATCTGTGCTATCAGCGAGTTCTTGCGTGTACTTTGCTCAGGTTCAGATTTTTCTCTTTTTTTAGTAGTAAGGTCTTCAATAATAGCGTGGCATCCGTAAACGAATCCATTTTCATCCTTCCGGGGAAAAACCTTGAAATTAAGAAAAAGTTCTTTATTCCAGAGAGATAGATAAAGTGTTTCTATCGAAGATTTCCTGCCTGTTGTAAGTGTTTCTTTTACAGCAGCAGATATGCCGCATTCAACCAGAGGTAAAAAAGTCAGAATGTTAAATTGTTTTATAAAATCAGCGGAAGGGGACCCCAGTAGATTCAACAGAAAACCGTTTAGTGCGGTAATGTTTCCTTCCCTGTCACATGAAAGTATTCCAAGAGGCAGTTCGTTAACAAGGTTCTCAAAACCTTCGTGTTGCTTTTTCGATAGGCTTGAAGGCTCAGGGGTATGGTTGTGATACTCTTCGGTCATGTTTTTCAGTTAATCCCCGTGGTCAAAATCCCGTATTTGTTGTAGATAGCTTCCGCTATTATTTTAGTATAATTCAATATTTATAATTTGTTAAATTATTTTGATTCTGTTTTTTAATTCCTCAGATTGAACCCTAAATTATTCTTAGAAGCCGAGATTGAAGGGAATCGTGAACGTATCTTTATTGAATAAAATAATATATCTTTTTTAATATTATTCAGCGAATATTTTTATAAAAATGAGATAAGTTATCTTCCGTATTCTTTTTTACCTTTTCACATAAATAACATAGTACCTAAGCATAATAAAGAAGCAAATTCTAACTTGGAGAAAGAATCGGAGCATTAGAAAATAAGAATAGGAGCATTAGAAAATAAGTTCGATAAGCACCTGGGGTCAGAAAAATAAGGCGCAGATAATTAATGCGCCTTACGAGTTTTTGACAATATGAGTCCTGCAATAATTAAGATTAAAACACAGAAATGACCCATATCAGTAGACCCTACATTTGGTGCATTACTACCTGGAAATGATACATTAACATTTTCACATACAGTACCATAAGTTTGAGACTTCGCAGTAATTCTCACAGTGTACGTTTTTCCAGGATAGTTGGTAACTATAAAAGAGTCAGTTACTACTCCTGTAGGTTTACTCACGTTGTCATTAGTACCTGAGATTCCAGACGGCACAAATGTTTTTCCATCACTCATAGTACCCAGCACAAAATTTAGATTGCTGGACTGTGATGAGGAATCATAATAGCTTGCATTAATATAAGCTGCTGTATTGTTTATCTGTTTATATGTGCAATTTGTACTGATCACAGCCTGCATTGCAGGTGTTGCAGATGTTTTACCTGCAGGTATTGTTTCGCCTGAAGGTATTTTAATAGTATATTGGTCCAGATCAGGTGTCAATGTGCTGGTGTACTTTTGTCCATCTAAATTAATTGTTACAACTTTATATGTAACACCCTGGGTCAAATGGAAATTTGCTCTGCCTTCCTTGTTTGTCCAGGCACAAAAATTCGGTTTTTCATTACCTGGGTCATTATCTGGTGTATATATTTGAACCTCACACCCGTAAATCCTTTCGTTTGAATCAGTAGAAATATATAACTTTACATAGTGTGGTTCACAATAATCAGGTGCTTTAACCATTTTCAAATTCATTTCTGTGTTTATGCCTGTAATATTTACTGGCAATTCAGGACTGTTAAGATATCCTGTTGCTGAAGCAGTTAAACAGTAAGTGCCTTTTCCATTGTTCACAGTGAACTGGTAGAGCCCATCAACATCAGTAATTTGAGTGCATTCCCACGTATTATTTGATAATGTTATTACAGCACTCTGAATTGGTTGACCTGTAGTTGCATCTGTTAAATATCCATATACACCAGAATAAACCGTAGCCGATTTTTTACCGCTTACTGTGAACATACTGGGGCTGCTGTATATCCATGAATTATGAACGTCATCATGTGCACCGATTTTTACAGCAAACGGTCCATTGTAGCTTATAGGTACATTTGCAGATGTTTGTGAAGTGTTCAGGTTATATATTAAGTGAGAAGAATCGAATTTTGATGTGCTGTTATATACATTGATAGAATACCTGGTTGCGTTTAAGTATGTCCAGCTTATACTTACATATCCGTTAACCGTTGAAATTGTACTTCCATCAGCTGGAAAAGTAACAGAAGGTGTTGCAGAACCATTGTAAACAGGTAAATTTCTTGTACCATTGCCTGCAACATATCCATAGTCTTTTGTACCCCTGGAGCTTGAATAGGAACTGGTTACAATATTATCAGTTGATGCAATGTCCATACCATTAATTCCATTATATCCAGGACTGTTATAAAATATATTATTTGAAACAGTACCTTTGCCTGAACAGGCACCATCAGCCGGGTCTTGATAAATTGTATTTAATTGAAGTGTTGAAAATATATTATTATGAACATTAAGGCCTGTTACATCGCCTCCCATTACTTCTACTCCAGCATTACCGGAACCAGCATCAGAGTAGAAAGTATTCCTGTAAATTTGAACGTTTTTCGTATTATGAATTTTAATGCAAGAATTTATAAAAGTGCCCCAGCAATTGTTATATACTGAAATTCCATTACCGCATGACCATGCATCAAAACTGTCATGCCCGGGTTTACACACTGTATTATACACCTGAACATTGTTAGTGTTTTTACTACAGAAAATAAAGTCACCCATACTGTATTGCATTTTTAAGTCGTGAATTACTGCATTTGAACAGTTGCGTAAATAAACTCCTTTTTCATACTCCCTATACTTGTTGCTTGCCGCATGCATTATGCTTAATGATTCCCAACCACCATCAATTAAGAAATTTGAAATTTCAATATCCGAAATATCTTCACAGCTAATAATATCTTGAGTTGCAAAATTAGAGCTGGGATTATCACAATAGATTACTGTCGCACCAATTCCATTTCCGTTAAAGGTTACCCCCGATTTCATTATTATGGGAGAACTTATGTGAAACGTGGTTGATGCAAGCTGTACAGTGTCGCCTGAATTTGCTGATTGTATGGCAGCGTTAATTACATTCTGGTCGTCTGAGCCTGCAGGGCTAAAGGAAGTTCCCGGACCTACATGGATAACTGCGCCTGAGCAGTTTGTTGAAAAAAAACAGATAAATAAAAGAAATGAAATAAAAAGATTTTTAGTTTTCATAATTATCACTAACTTTTACTATAGCAGTACTTTCTTATATTTTTTATTTCAACTGCCTTTTTTATTATCAAAGTTAAAAGACAAGTTTCAGAATTAGTTGTAAACAAAAAACTTCAAATTCAGAAGAAATATCAAAAAATTGGGTCTGAACAAAACGATAATGTTCTTAACAATATCCGGGCTGAGCATAAGGACAAATTCAATGAATGGCTGCTCGATAAAAAAGCCATAAAAGAATGTTAAGTTGGAGATCAGATAAAGATTATTTGGAATCGATGTTCTGTGCAATCCGATCTCCACTGTAGTCTCAAGAGTCATACCTTTTTAAAGAGTCATGCCTTTTTACCTGGAAACATATATTTACATTATTTTTCCAAAGATCATTGAGGATATTTTTATCAGCACGTAAGCTATTGGCAATGATGCTAGAAACAAGTACAGGAAAAATCCAAGCGAGCTCAGACCTCTCATTATCCGAACTTCAATGCTATTTCCCCCGCGAATTACAGCACCATCATAACCTATCGCGCTGTCAAACTGCCTGAAATATGTCTCATCCTGTTTCATATATCTCCCCTACTGTTTTTTCCCCACTGTAAAGTTCTTTTTGATTGTACTTTGATAGTAAGTTCAAATACTTTATATAAATAGTTATCTCATTGAACTAATATTAGTTAGATAGTATCCCTGAGATATTGATGATATCATATTAGTCAGATGGGTATAATAGCCGGAAAAATAAATGATGACAGCTCATTTGCGTATTATTTTTTGTCTTCGCTGCAACATCTAATGAGTATTTTTTTCAAAAATTATTCTTAATGTTTTATTTAATAACTTTTATCAGTTTCTCCTTTTATCTTCCGCCTTTAATGAGGCTATTCCTTCAAGTTTAAGAGAAAAAGCATGCCTGTCTATGTGCCCTTGAAGAAGAGCTTAACTTCGAACTTAAGGTTTCACAACCGGAAGCAAAATCCAACCTCGAAGCAAGAATCGAAGCATTAGAAAAAAGCTCAATAAGCACTTAGAATCCGAAAAAAAAGAAGATAAAAGTAGTGGGCCCGCTGAGATTCGAACTCAGGACCTCCGCCGTGTGAAGGC
>DUGS01000166.1:0-1403 GCA_013331265.1 Methanosarcina sp. | reverse complement strand
TCAGGACCTCCGCCGTGTGAAGGCTGGGGGTTACGCGACGTAGTAATTACCGAGCCAAATGCTATAGATATTTCTTCTTGTTCATTCAACGAGGGACCTAAACAACAGAATGCTCACAAACAGATGGGTAATGCGCTTAATAATATTTGGACTGAACATAAGGATAAATTCAAAGAATGGCTGCTCCATAAGAATATCTCCAATTGCACGAAAAGAGATTATCTGAGTGCGTTGACAAAATTCTTTGAAAACCATTTAGTGTATAAGCCCATGGAATTCAGAAGTAAACAGTTGAAGGATAAAGAGGAACGTGGACTACGCAACTTATTCTCGTATTTTGAAGATGAGGAAATCGATAATATCTGTGGGTACAATCTCGAGAAATGGAGACGCTATGTGAAAATTAAAAAATCAGGTGTAGTTGAAGTTTATGTTTTTGCATCAAGAACAAGGATTGAAATATGTACAAAATTTGTGTACCCTGCCGGGCAATTACTCAGATTTCTTACTTCATATTGACTGTATGATTAATTATCCATTCTTCAATCTCAGAAAGCTTCATCTCATTTTCAGTAGTGGCAATTCTGACTATGAAATCTATCGTTTCTTCTTTAGCGGCTCTAAGTTTATATCCTCCATCTTCAATAATAAAATTCATTGCTTCAAAACCGGTTCTTTTATTTCCATTAAAAAATGGATGTCTTGCAACAATAGTATAAACTACAATGGTCGCATTTTGAAAAACAGTATTCGACTCCTTTATCATATATTCAAACATTAATTCTAATACAGCAAGAGATCTTATTGCAGGTGTATAATCATCTGGATTTTCTTCTCTATCATAATCAATCACTCGTTGATGGATTTTTAAAACATCAATTAAGCTGAGCAAAATATCACTTTCTTCCGAGTGAGTCTAAGATCTCTTTGTCTTCTATAAGTTTTCTATCTAACCACGCATCGAAATCTTTGATATGTGATTCTTTTTGCTCAATATTTGTTTCTTTGGGAAATATTGATTTATACTCTCTTTTTTCTTTAATTTCAATAATAAGACGTTTTAGAATAGAATTGAAGGACTCATTTTCAGTTAATCTGAATTCTTTAAGCGATTCCTTTACATCTGGATCAATAGCTATAGTAGACATATATTATAATATGTTATAATATGATATTAACCTATCTTAGCATGTTTATTTTGGCAAAAAAAGAGAGTGAATATGGTCTTTTATTGTACTAAAAGACAAATAAATTATCCGGAGGGATTACTACGGATTCACTCTGAATAATGATCAATTTTCTAGTCTCTCTAAGACTATTATACGCAATTCTTAGAAAGACTGAAAATTTCATTGTCCACTTAAACAGTATTCGGCAACGCCTAAAATGATGCCGAATAGAAT